>CAZDGT010000248.1:0-8073 GCA_964504905.1 uncultured Bordetella sp.
TGGTAACGATATTCGGCGTTCATCGGATCGGTGGCGTGAAGGTCTTCTGAAATATTCACCGCCTTGCGGGAGTATTCGAGAGCCATTCCTGGATTGTCGTCCGCCCACATCACGCCGAGCCGCCAAACGCAGGACACAAGAATTCTGCGGGCGTTTACGTTTTGAAGATCGTTTGCGGCGGCTCGCTCGGCTATTGCGGCGGCCTTTTGATAGTACGCAATTGCTCCGGCTCGATCGCCAAAATTCGGATCATCGGGCGCGGCTAGCAGGTCTCCCAAGGCGGTGTAGACTCCGACCACGCTGGATCTCTGCTCGTCAGTGGCCCCCGGTCGCCGAAGCAAATCCTCTGCCGCTTCCTGGGCTTTCAGGTAGCTCTCTCGCGCGCCTGCAAGATCGCCGGTTCTGGCCAAGGCGCTGCCTATATTTCTGTGTCCCTCGATCAGTGCAGAGATCGCCACCGCGCTATGACTTTCGGTAACCCATTTCTGAGCAACCTCAAGATATTTGCGGTAATACGCCAGCTCACCATCCGCCGATCCGCGATCGTATTCGGCATTCGCCAGACGCAAGTACAGATTGAGCTGGGTGCTGGGCGGCATCTCGAAGCCGCCTCTGAGGGACGCTTCATTGGCGATTGCGGATGCCTTTTTGAAATGCTCCGCTGCCGCCGCGGGGTTACCCAGCAGCGCCTCCATTCCGGCTGCGTTGAGGTTGTTATCAATCAACCCGCGGATCGCTTCGCCCCGAAGTTCGGAACGATTCGCGAGTCGGTCAAAAATGCTAATCGCTTTCAGATAGCTGTTTAAGGCTTGCGAGCTTCGGCCAAGATTCGAGACAAATGTTCGACCCTCCAGGCCGCCGACACGCTCATAAGCTTTGGCAATCTCGAGATCCAAGCCGGCGTCTTGCGATCCGTCTTGCGCCAGATCGTCGAGGTATTTCAGAACCGACCGGATGGTTGCCGCCCGCAACGCCATCGACCCTGGCAAACGCTCCATCTCGGAGTACAACTCAAACAGTTGAGTATTAGCAAGCCCACGGACGATCTGGAATCTTCGCTCCGCGCGGCGGGCTTGAATCGTCGTGGCGACGATTCCGCCAATAAGGCTCGCTGCTACCAGCAAAGCGGCTCCTACTCCGACCCTGTGGCGCCGAACAAACTTGCCTGCCCTATACGTCCAGCGGTCCCCTTGCGCCAGGACCGGCAAAGCTTCCATATGCCGGCGCAGATCTTCGGAGAATTCAGCAGCCGAGGCATATCGCCGCTGTGGCTCTTTCTGCAGAGCGGTGAGGACGATGTCGTCTAAGTCGCCTGAAAGCCGACGCGCAAGCTGCTTGTCTGCGGCTGCACTACTAGGTTTCGGCGGCTCAACCTCGCAGATGGTTTTTTCCATGTCCCCGAGCGAGCCGGATGGGAATCGGTGGGGTCCGCGCCCCGTGAGCAGTTCGTATAGCACCGCGCCTAAGGAATAGGTATCACTGGCGGTGCTGATCTGCGATCCCTTCACCTGCTCGGGGCTCGCGTAATCCGGCGTTAGAGCCCGAAATTCCGCTTGCGTCAATGTCGCGCTCGTCGGCCCCCCGGGATTCAGCACCTTCGCGATCCCGAAGTCTAAGAGTTTCGGAATCCCTTCCTTCGTAGTCAGAATGTTGCTGGGCTTGATATCGCGATGCACTACCAGATTCTGGTGGGCGTACTGGACCGCCTCACAGACCAGACGAAATAGGCGCAGGCGCTCCGTGACCGAGAGTTCTCTCTCCGCGCAGTACCGCGTGATGGGAGTCCCCTCAACGTATTCCATGACAAAATAGGGCAGCCCATCTTCCGTGGCCCCACCGTCGATCAGGCGTGCGATGAAGGGGTGCTCCAGATTGGCGAGGATTTGGCGCTCCTGCCGGAAGCGGCTGAGCATGAAATTAGTGTCCATGCCGCGTTTGAGAACCTTGATCGCTACTTCTTTTTGATATTGGTCGTCGTCCCGGACGCTCAGGTAGACCGCGCCCATCCCGCCTTGCCCGATCAGACGGATAAGCCGGTAGGGACCGATCCGCTGGCCGACGTGATGCTGGCCGGAGTCACGGTCTTCTGAGGCATCCGCGCCTAGAGCGTCAGGAATCTCAACCAGACGTTCCCCTGGAGCGTCATACGCGAGGAGTGACTCCAATTCGCGCCTAAGATCCTCGTCTCCCTCACAGACCCGATCTAGCAGCAGTTGCCGCTCGGGCGGCGGGCACTCAACCGCTTGTACAAATAGGTTCTCAATCTGACGCCACCGTTCGGCCCGCATGGAATTTGTGCATGTCCGGGTTCACGGCTCCCTACGATGCACAATGCCTGCTATCGTATCAACGGTCGCGATGACAAGCAACACTTTTGGGCCCCGGCACGGCCTTCGGAGCTGACGCCCTTTCTCTGAAAACATCCGCACCCGCGCGATTACGGGCTCGCCGGATAGCTCTTCGTGAAGCCGTTGCGCGTGTTAGTGACAGTGAACTTACCATTCGATTCAGCGGAGATCTTGATCAGTTTCCCGCCATCGACTGGTTCGAGGTTGGCGATGTAATCGTCCGGCGGGTTGGTATCCTTGGTTCCCGCAGCCGAATAGTGATCCTGCCAAATATCTTCCAGGCCCGGTGTGGCACGCAATAGAGGCCAACTGGGAGGGTCGGCGCCCTTTCTCGCGCCATTGCCCATGATCGCGATCCGTGGATGCACCGCGCCAATCAGCTCTGGCGCGATGCCCTTGAACTGGCCATGGACATTCACGTGGTACACATCCACTGTTCCGATCAGATTATTGGGGCAGACCAGTTCGTGGCTGTGGTGCGCTTCCAAGTCCGCCAGATCGAGCATGCGGAACTTGCCCAAGGTGATCAGCAGCCCCACTGACAGGTTGTCTTCGACGTCCCGTTCGATCACGGCGGCTTGCGGATTGGTCGCACACAGCGGATTCGGCTGGCCGGCGCCCTTCAGAGGTTTCTCGATGAATTTCCCCGCGGACGTCAGCACCTCAATGTCCACTCCCTTGATGGGAACCTTATCGCCCACCTTCAGCATCGTATGGCCGATCTTGCGGCGAACGTCGTCGTAGGCCTTAAATCTTTCCAGCGCGGCATCAACGCGTGCTTTCATCTGAGGATCCGGACTGGCGGGTGGTGGCTGGAACTCCCCGTGATCGTAAATATGCCGGATAGGGATCTTGGCGGCCAACTGAGGCACGTCTCCCAGGTGATCGCCGTCAAAATGTGAAATCACCAAATGGTCGATTTGCTTCAAGCCTACGCCTTTCACCGTCTCGACAATCCTGTTGACCGAGGCTTCGCGGCCTGGCGCCTGCGGCCAGCCTGCGTCAATGAGCATTGACTCGCCCGAAGGCGACACGAACAAGACCGCTTTCCCTCCTTCTACGTCAATCGTGTAAATGTCGAGGGTATTGGCCGCCTGAACGGCAGGAACCAACATCGCCGCCAAAGAAACTATCGCGAGAGTTCTCATTTCACACCAAACGCGAGCAATACGTTACCCGGCATACTTGAATAACCCGAGTTTACGTACAGCATTCCGTCCACGACTACCGCGCCGGTTGAGCTGAAGGACCCTCCGCGCCCGGGAATTCCGTTAGTGGTCGTGTAGTCGCGAACCGCGTCGAAATCCCAAATGATTTTTCCGGTTTCTACCGCGAATGCACGAATGTGCCCGTCCATCGAAGGCGAGAAAACCACTCCGGGAATCACGGTTGGCGGCGAGCGCTGAGCCATGGAACAACCTTGTTTGCCCGCACAAGAGGGGGTGGGTGGCGGTGTGCTCCACATCAATCTTCCGCTAGCCGGGTCGATCGCGAACAACCCTCCGCCGGAAGTGGGCACGCCGCGAACGGCATCCGCCAAGGGAGAAATAACCAGCTTGGCTTCAGGACTGTACGCGATTCCCCACTGTATGCCACCGCCTGGACCACCTTTGCCGATTCGCGTCTGCCAGACAACTTTTCCGTTTTTGTCGGGATCGAAGCCCCAAACCACGCCGGACTTCTGCCCGGCTACTAGCATCTGCGCTCCGCCTTCCAGGTCGATCAAGATGGGCGATGCGCCGAAGTCCACGTCCGTGCCCGCTTGCTCGGGGCAGTTCCCTTTCTGCGGGCCGCGCGCGCCAGTGCCGCCGCAATCCCAATTGAACATGTCGGGGTTGGCTTGCTGAGTCCAGCGAATCGCACCGGATTTCATATCCAGGGCGATCAGCGCGTCGGCGGTCTTAATCTCAGGATCCGAATAGCCGTTGCCAGTGACGACATAGATGAGACCGCGCTTCAAATCGAGCGTCGGCGAGGACCAAATGGTCGCTCCCGAAGGGCCATAGTATTGAACGCCTGACGGGCTCTTCCATGTCGGCTTGGCTTCGGGCGACGTGTAGGTTCGCCAGATTTGCGAGCCGTCACTCGCGTTGAGCGCGACGATGTTTCCCCGGAAGGTGCAGCATGAATAAAACGGATTGGCGCCCGCGTTCTCTTCTTGCGAAGCGATCGGGATGTAGAGCCGCCCGTCATGCAGCTTCACCGTTCCGGTGATACGCGTGAACGCTTGATCGTCAACCTTCTTTTGCCAAACCAGCTTGCCGGTGCTTGCGTCAAGCGCGTAGAAGTTTGATTCCAGATCGCCAAAATAGGCGCGGCTTCCTGGTCCGATCACCACAGCATCGCGCACCATCGCCTTCGCTTGGAAACTCCAGTAGAGACAGCCGTTCTGGGCATCGATCGCATAGACCGTGCCGTCATTGCTGCCGCTATAAACACGTCCATCGACGACAGTTGGCTGGCCGTATGCCGTCACCGCTGCCGGAAATCCAAAAGCCCACTTCAGTTTGAGTGCAGGAACTTGTTCTGCCGTTAGGCCCGCGGCTTTCGCTGGCTGGAATCGTGTATTGCGCTCGTCGGGGCTCCATCCATTCCAGGAAGGCGCACCTGTCGCCGGCTGCGCACCCGCCGGGCAGTGCCCCGTCATCGTGGCAATCACCGCCGGGCCTGCTTTCCCTAAATAGCGCGCGACCGCCCGCCGCTCTTCCGGACTCAACTGCGCGCCCTGCGCGCGCATCGCGCCGGTTTCCAGCGCCTTGACGATCTGCTCCCACGGCCGACTCGCTAAAGCTTCCTTCAAAGGCGCATGTGAATCGCTGTTCTGATCGTGACACTGCTGGCAGTGCGCGATATAGACTCGCGTGCCTTCCTGAGCCATCGCCAGGGGCGAGAGAGCCAAAATACAAAGCGCAATATTTAGAGGTGTTTTCACAATTAGAGATCCTTTGAAGCCGGCAACACTAAGCGCTTTCCGGAATGTTCGAGAATGGTCAGCTTGCCGTCTTCCAAAGTCACGTCGTCGATCTTGGTGAAGTCATCGGGAACCTTGGCGTAGAAAATCAGAAATTTGGTTTCGATTTTTCCCTTGGCGGGCAGCCAACGGAACGTTGGCGCGCCAAACATGGGGCTCATCTCGATCGTTTCGCGATGCGAGATGTCGAAGGGCTGCGAGGAAAACTCCATGCCGCGCGCGGCTCGATTGTCGTTGGTGAAATTCATCCAGCTCATCAGCCACGGATAGTCCGCGCGCCGAAAAACATAGCCGTAAACCAGATGTTTTTCCAGGTGCAGCGCTGTCACAAACGCAAGCCGGCGCTTCGGGTCCATCTGGCAACTCGCCAGATCCAGCCAATTGTGATCGCCGGGAATTAGGCGAATGTCAGCCTGCCCGCCATCGACGGTCGGCGCCATCGGCCATTTGAAATCCTTGTTGTAAACCAAATGCCCGGGGATGTTGCCGGGTTTGAACGGGCGTACGCGGCAATCGATGGCCGGCATGTCCACCGCGACCTTGGCGCGCTCCAGGTATGGGGGGCCGATCGTGGCGTGTTCGGCCCAAGAGACTGGACGGTCGACTGTCAACGCGCTTTCCAGATCGCTCGTGACGTAGACAATGTTTTCGCCATTGACCACTTCGATGGTGCGCGTGAGCGTCTCTTGTGCCAGAGGCAGCGACGTCCGCATCGTCACCAAGCGCAAAGGGGCTGGCCCGCTGGTCGCAATCACATCGAATATCCTTCGGTTGGCCTCTCCGTGAAACGGCATGCCAAGCGCGGCCTCTTCGGTGGAGGGCGCGCCGAAACCATCCAACGCCAAAAAGTGGCTGATGGCCGCGATGGGACTAATGGGATCGCCGTCTTTCAGCGTGATCTTGCTAAACTGGCCGCCCATGGGCGAAATCGTGAATTCCAGCTTGTCGTTGGCGAGTACGATTGGCTTCACTTCGGCGGCCGGCTGTCCCCAGACTAAGGGGCACAAGACGGCGAACACTACTGCAATCCAGCTCAGGTCTAGACGGACACAATGCATGATAATGCTCCTGGACTCCAGAACCGCCAACGAATTATATCTATATAAACGTTCCCCGGGACGAAGACAATCCGATCGTGCGCCCGGAGTGGGATGACCACAAGCATATCTTCAATTGTCTACGTGGGTGCTGCCCCAATCTGGACCGGGCCAGGGACACGCTGATCCGCGATTTGAAACGCCGGGGCTACTGGACGAGAGGCTGGTGGTGTGGGTTGACACCGTTCGATGACTGCTGCCGGAGTATGCCGGAATAGTTCAGGCGATTCA
This sequence comes from uncultured Bordetella sp., assembly GCA_964504905.1. Classification (GTDB taxonomy): domain Bacteria; phylum Acidobacteriota; class Terriglobia; order Bryobacterales; family Bryobacteraceae; genus Palsa-187. Next base: position 6,648 of record CAZDGT010000248.1, read on the forward strand.
ACCCGTTCAAGGCCGCTACCTTGTAGCACTCTGCCAGCGTCGGGTAGTTGAAAACCGTGCTGACAAAAAAGTCGATGGAGCCCTCGAACGCCAGCGCGGCCTGGCCGATGTGAATCAGTTCGGTTGCGCCTTCGCCAATAATATGGACCCCGAGCAAGCGCCGCGTCTCGCGATGAAACAGGATCTTGAGGAGCCCCGTTGTGTCATTGATAATCTGCCCGCGCGCGATTTCTCGATAGTGCGCCACGCCAATTTCGTAAGGGATCGCTTGGGCGGTGAGCTGCTCCTCCGTTTTGCCTACAAACGAAATCTCCGGAATTGAATAGATGCCGTAAGGGAACAGTTCGGGAACCGAGATAGCGGGCTCTCCAAATGCGTGGCAGACCGCAACCCTTCCCTGCTCCATCGAAACGGATGCAAGACTGGGGAATCCCACCACGTCCCCGGCAGCATAGATGTGAGGCTGCGCGGTTTGGAAATTTCGGTTCACTTGGATGCGGCCGCGTGTATCGGCCTCCAAGCCGCAGGCCGCGAGGTTCAGCGAGTCGGTATTGCCTTGCCGGCCAACCGCGTAAAGGAGTCCATCGGACCAGATTTGCTTGCCGCTTTTCAATGTAGCGCATACTTTCCCTTCAGGAGTCTTGGAAACGTGATCGACCTCTTCTCCCAAGCGGAAAATCACTCCCTGGCTGCGCATGTGGTAACTGAGCGCTTCAATGATCTGCTGATCGACGAAGTCAAGTATTTGGGGGCGGCGCTCCACCAGCGTTACCGAAACACCCAGTGCGGCAGCGATACACGCATACTCAATTCCAATGACGCCGCCGCCGACAATCGTAACGACTTTCCGAGGGGCAGGCAGGTGGCGAACCGCATCGGTGTCGATGATCGAGACGCCGTCCACGGGAATGGCGTCGTTATGCGCAGGGCGCGTGCCGGTTGCAATCAGCACCCGCTCCGCGTGACAGAAGTGTTCGGTCTCCCCGCTTTCCACGCGAATCAGGTTCGGTCCCGCGAAGGACGCTTTGCCGGAAAGTGTATCTACACCGTTGCGGCGAAATTGATTTTCGAATACCGTGGCTTCACTCGAAGCCACCTGTTCAATGCGCCGCGTGATCTCCTGCTGGAGGAGCCGTTGATCGCTGGATCCGGCGGGACCTTGGCGCCCCGACCTTAGCCCGGCCAAGCGCATGACTGCCTCGCGCAGGGTCTTACTAGGGATCGTTCCCGTGTTGATGCAGGCTCCGCCGAAAGCGGAACTCTGCTCGATCATCAACACGCTTTTGCCCAGCTTCGCGGCCTGGATGGCTCCGTGATGTCCCGCTGCGCCGGAGCCGATCACCACCAGGTGGTAGTTCAGGTTGTTAATACTAGAACTCCTTCCTCGACGGGTTTAGGTGTTGCCGGGGCGACTTCCTCGACGCGG
>CAZDGT010000249.1:0-3524 GCA_964504905.1 uncultured Bordetella sp.
ACATCGATGAAGTGTGCGTCAATGCCAAAGACAGCCGCCGAACGGGTGCGGGAGAGCGCCATTAAACACTAGTGGCGCGAGGGCTGGATTATTCGCAACGATACTGCGATTGAATACTAGTTAGCCGCAGCCTGCGCCCGCAACTCCTTCAGCGCCCGCCGCTGGACCTTCCCCGTGATCCCCTTGGGTAACCCAGCAAGAAACAGCACCTTTTGCGGACACTTATATTCGGCCAGATGCTGGCGCGAGAATTCTACCAATTCCCGGGCCGATACGGCGTGCCCATCCCGCAGCGCCACATACGCCAGAACCACTTCGCCCCAGTAATCGTCCGGCTCTCCGATAACGCCGGCTTCGGCTACCGCTGGGTGGCGGTAGAGCGTCTCTTCCACTTCTTGCGGCGATATATTGGACCCACCGCGCACAATAATTTCCTTCTTGCGCCCACGAAACCACACGAAGCCATCGGGGTCCACCTCAACAAGATCGCCGGTCTTTAACCAGCCATCCTCGAATGGCGTGTCGCGCCAGTAACCGATCGCGATGCCCGAGCCGCGCACCCACATCTCGCCGTCGACGACGCGAATCTCCACGTCACCGAGCGGGCGGCCCATGCTGCCGGGCCGGTTCGCCTGCGGATGGTTCGCCAGCATTGGCAATCCTTCGGTCATGCCGAAGCCTTCCACCAAGGGGTGGCCGAAGAGAGAAGCATATTCCTGCTGGAGAGGCACCGGAACCGTGTCGCCGCCGCAGATCGCCAGACGGCCGGACGTGATCGGGCGCGGGCGCGCGTGTTGCTCCATCAACAAGGCACGGACCAACGTCGGCAGTGCCATGTAGAAGGTGGCGCCGCTGCGCGCCCACGTGTCGAGAACCGCGGCTGCGTCGAACATCGGAACAATGGTTACCGTGGCCCCCATCCACAGCGAGGAAATCAGCAGCATAATGGCTCCGGATGCGTGCGCCATGGACGTGAAGAGCAAAGTATGATCTTCCGGCGTCAGTCCCCAAGTATCCATATAGGAGGCATTGCCAGCCAGCGTGCGTTGCGTGTGGACCACACCCTTAGGACGCGCTGTAGTGCCGCTGGTATAGAGCAGCAGCGCGGGATCGTCAGGATCTTGGGATGATAAGGAGTTCGTGGCATCGCCATCTAGATGGAACTCCCAAGCAGGGATCGACACCTGAATACGCAGTTCAGGCTGCGCCAGATACACACGCGCTCCGCTATGTTCGATCACGTAGGCGATTTCTTCCGGCGTCAGACGGTTGTTGACGGGGACAGCGACAAAGCCCGCTGCGAAACAGGCGAAGTAGCAGGTGGCCAGCTCGCTGCCATTCCTGAGATGCAACGCAATACGGTCTCCCGGCCGCAAGCCCTGCTGTAACCAAATTCGAGCGAGTTTTTCTGCGTTCGCAGCAAACTCAGCGTAGGTTAACCGGGTATCTCCGCAAACGACGGCAAGCTTTTTCCCCTGCGCCGCGGCGTGGGTTTTCAAGCGGTTCCAAATCAACATTGGATAACCTCCAGAACATTATACGGAGGTCAGACCGCAAGTGGATTTGGATGAAAAAACCGCTGCGTTAGGCCCCGTCGCCGTTGCGGCCGCGGATAACTTTGATCACCTTTCCGGCATCCTTGCCCTTGTCTACCGTGACGCTGAAGAAGGGGAACATCATCTCTTCCCACGTCATGTCGCCGTAGTACACGGTCTGGTTCGGGTCCGGATTGAACTTGTTGTTGGCGGAGTTGTCAAAGTGCGCCGTCACCTTAATGTGCGTCCCCTTGGGAATCTTGATGGGCTTGACCAGGTCGTAGCCTAACTGCCAGTTGAAATCGTAGCGAGGCACATTAAGAATCGTCTCGGTTTCGCCGTTCGGATAAATCAGGCGGTAGGTCATGTCCTTGCCGCGAACGTGCATATGCGGGAACATGCTCACCAGCTCAGCGTCCTGCAGGAACTCGGCTTCCATGGGAGGACTCTCCCAGTTGGGATTATTCGGCGGAATCGCGAAGCTCTTGGCGTCGTTGGGAGCGGACGTTCCAATGGTCACGTAGGTGCGCTCCGCAGGCGCCTTGGCGACGGTAAATCCTAGTCGCGGGCGATCCACCACGTCCTTGCCAATGGGCGTGTAGTGAAGCTGGAATACGATGTCTGTGCCGCCCTTGATCAGCTTGGCGGAGTTGAACAGCGCGTAGTTCTGCGTGAACTGTCCGGGAACGTAGCACCCCTCCACGCCTGAGCTGCCCTTCAAGACGGATTCCGGGAGGCCTTTGCCGTTCAGTCCAGCTTCTTCCGCCGGCGTCAGGCCTCTCTCGTCGCGCGGGCGATCCGCCCAAACGGGCGCATTGTACTGCGTCTCGGGAGTGTGGGGCTTAAAGAAAACGCAGATGTGATGGGTCACGGCCAGCTCGCTAGGGCGAATCTCCATCGAGGTGACCCACGTGTCCTCTTTGATCCCGCTCGGCACCGTGATGTAAGTCCACTCGATTACGTTGGCCTTCGGCTTCGCGGGCACCGTGAACTCGGCGCCGTTGATGACGATATCGGGCTGGATCTCCCAACCGTCCGCAGGCCAAGTCACCGCAGCAGGGGCGTCTTTCGCGTCACCTTCGGCGGCTCCGGAATCCGCCCATTTCGCGATGGTATCGATGTCGGCTTGCTTGAGAGAACGGTCATTCGCGAAGTGCCCGAAGTGCGGGTCGGCGAACCACGGCGGCATCTTGCGAGTGGCAACGGCAGTCTTCATGGCCTTGGCCCACGGGCGCACATTCTGATACGTCAGGAAGGACATGGGAGCCGCTTGCCCGGGACGGTGGCAGCTCTGGCAGTTGCGCTGAAGGATCGGCTCTACGTCTTTGTGAAAGGTGATGGAATCGGCTGCGAAAGCCGTTCCCGCGAATAGGGCAAGACCGGCGGCTACCAGAGTCAGCTTCATGTGATCCGTCCTTAGCTAAAGGATATCCGAATGCCCGCCGGTTAAGCCAGGGGATTCGTCCAATGCAATCCCGGAAATCGGGCGAAATCGCGGTCGGTGGTGTAGAGAACACCTCCGTGTTCGATGGTTAGCGCGGCTAATTCCGCGTCGCTTACCAGCGGCCCTCGCGCCTGACCCTCCGTAATCATCCGGCGAAATAAGCGCCAGTGGTCATCACCGGGTGCAAGCAAGCGGACATTCGGCTGGTCCAGCAACCCGTCCACAATTTGGACGGCTTCTTCCGAGGTGAAGCGATCGCCAGGCAGGTTGGCATTGGTCGAGATTCTTAGAAATGCGGAAGCGGTCTGCCATGGGAGGCCCACGAGTTCGTCGCCGGAAAGCGTCTTTTCCAACCAACGCCGCGCTGATTCATGATGAGCGGAGGTGGTGTCGTAAGCGTAAATAACGAGATTAACGTCGAGAACGATCATCGATGCATGGGACCTTCGATCGCATCGAGCAATTCTCCAATGTTGTCGTAGCTAAGTCCTGGGGGCAGGCCCATCGCAATGGGTTTCACGACAAACTTCTTCCTCACTGGCCGC
>CAZDGT010000250.1:0-3223 GCA_964504905.1 uncultured Bordetella sp.
GGCGAACAGAATCCGTGAAGGCCAGTTCGTGAAATTTCTCAGCCATGGATGGAGGACGTTCGGTCAGGAACAGGCCTGAGTCAAATTCCCTTCCAGCTTTTCATCTTCGGGCCAGCCGATCCGCCGCGGCGCGCAGAAACCATGACGCGGATTTCCTGCTGAATAAGAAGTGCGCTAGTCGGTCAGATCTCAGGCTTTGCCTGCCCACCCCTTGTTCGCAGCCGCGATTGCGTAAAACAGGACGCTGGCGATGATTGCCTTGGGTACGTGCGCTGGGAGCAGATAATTCATCCCGCCGGGGCGCTCCACCTGCGCGTCGCCCTTCGCAAGTTCAGCTTGAAGTGAGTCCGCCAATTGCCCGGCTAACGCAAGCCCGGCCTGCCGGTCGGATGTGATGAGGGAAGGAAGTTCGTCTTTCATATTTTTTCGGGTTAACGGACGGCGCTGGTCTGGAGTTGGGGTCTTCGCGTCAGTCGCATAATCCATCGTGAAATGCGGACCATAAGGCTGGCGGACATTCCCAGTCGATTGCGGCGCTGGAGCGAGGCGCCGCTCCGCTTGAGTTGCTCCACAACGTGTACGCGACCAAACATGGCGGCGTACATGAGCGGAGTCATCCCGCCGCCATTGTCAGCATCAATTTCGGCGCCATGTTCCAAAAGCAGGCCGGCGATTTCGGTGTAGCCCTTGAACGCCACGCCGCCGAGCGGCGTTTGACCGCGCTCATTCCGGCGATCAACGTCCGCCCCGCATTCAAGCAGCAACCGGGTGGTTTCCAGGTTGCCGTTGTAACTCGCGAGCATCAGCAGGGAATTGCCCTTTGTGTCGGCCAGATTAACCGGCAAACCGTGACGGAGCATTGCAGCAAGCTCTTCCGTTTCGCCGCTGCGGGCGTAATCGAGCGCCACCGCCTGCAGTTCAGCATATCGCTTTTCTTCTGCTTCCGTAGCCAGGGTTTGCATGCGATTGTCTTTGATCTGGGGTACTGCGGTATGTCCTAACTGACGCCACCCGCCATGGTCGGCGCGGATTCGGGAGCCTTCGGGGCGGCGTACTCGAGATTGAGCGCCTTCGCCACACCTGCCGCGTACGCGGGGTCGGCCCGATGGAAATGCGCCAACTGGCGCCGCACGATTTCTTCAGGCACTCCGTTCATGGCGCCGGCAATATTGCTGAAGAGCTGTTGTTGTTGCGCGGGAGACATCAACCGAAACAGGTTGCCCGGCTGGGTATAATCATCATTACCGTCGCGATGATTATAGCGATCCGCATCTCCGGAAATCAGCAACGGCGGCTCGGCCAATCGGCGGTCTTCCACCGGCCCGCCGAAGCTGTTTGGTTCATAGAAAGCATTTGTGCTGCGGGGCGCGTCGAAGCGCATGGGTCCGTCGGCGTGATAGGTATTCACAGCACTCTTGGGGCGATTCACCGGCAACATCTCGTAATGTGTTCCGATTCGATAACGGTGCGCATCGGCGTAGGAGAAAATGCGCGCCTGCAACATCTTATCCGGCGAGAAACCGATGCCGGGCACGATGTTCGAAGGACTGAACGCCGATTGCTCCACTTCCGCAAAATAATTCTCCGGGTTGCGATTCAGTTCGAGTTCACCGACATCGATCAGCGGGTAATCCTTGTGCGGCCAGACTTTCGTGAGATCGAATGGATTCCACCGGTACGTCTCGGCATCCCTCTCCGGCATGATCTGCACGCAGAAACGCCATTTGGGAAAGGCGCCGCGCTCGATGGCTTCGTACAAATCGCGCTGCGAACTTTCGCGATCCTTCGCGATGATCGAGTCGGCCTCGGCGTTCGTCATGCACTGAATGCCCTGCCGGGTCTTGAAATGGAACTTCACCCAGAACCGTTCGTTCCGCGCGTTGATAAAACTGTAGGTGTGGCTGCCATAGCCATTCACGTGGCGCAGGCTGCGGGGAAGCCCGCGGTCGGACATAAGAATCGTCACCTGATGCAGCGACTCGGGCGACAGAGACCAGAAGTCCCACATCGCGGTGGGACTGCGCAGGTTGGTCCGGGGATGTCGCTTTTGCGTATGAATGAAATCCGGGAATTTCAAAGGATCACGCACGAAAAACACCGGCGTGTTGTTGCCCACGAGATCCCAGTTGCCCTCATCGGTGTAGAACTTCAGCGCGAAGCCGCGCACATCCCGCTCCGCATCCGCCGCACCGCGCTCGCCCGCGACGGTGGAGAACCGCAGCAGCGCCTCGGTTTGCTTTCCGATCCTGGCAAACACGCCGGCCTTCGAGTAACGCGTGATGTCGTGCGTGATGGTCAGCGTGCCATAAGCCGCCGAGCCTTTCGCGTGAACCGTGCGCTCCGGAATGCGCTCGCGATTCTGGTGGGCGAGCTTTTCGAGCAGTTGATAGTCCTGCATCAACAGCGGACCGCGCGGACCGGCGGTGATGGAGTTCTGATTGTCGGCGACGGGATTGCCGCCCGTGGTGGTAAGGGTTGCGGGTTTATTGGCCATATTGGATTTCAATTTTCACCAAGTGAATCATGGCCGGAACTATTGTTGAAATACTTGTTTCCTTTGGTTACCATAGGCGCCGCCTATGGAAATGCATCAGCTTCGCTATGTCGTCGCCGTCGCGCGAACCGGCAATTTCTCCCGCGCGGCCGAAAAGTGCCACGTCTCGCAGCCTTCGCTGAGCCAGCAAATCCAGAAGCTGGAGGATGAGTTGGGCGAGCGTCTGTTCGACCGGATGAAACGGGAGGCGAAGCTGACGCCGGCCGGCGAAGGCTTTCTGCGCCGCGCCCTGCGCATCCTGGAAGAAGTGGACGCGGCGAAGCGCGAAGCGACCGATACGCGGGACATGGTATGCGGCACCATCAACATTGGAGTTCTGCCCACCATCGCGCCGTATCTCCTGCCGGGCATCATGGCGGATTTCATCGAGAAGTTTCCCGGCGTGGAAATTTTGATTCAGGAAGACACCACGGCGCGCCTGCTCAAATTGTTGCACGCCTATGAAATTGACTTTGCGCTGGCCAGCCAGCCGATCAAGGACGAGCGGCTCGAAGTAAAAGGATTATTTTCCGAAGAATTGCTGGTGGCGCTGCCACCCGGCCACCGGTTCACAAAAAAGCAAACGGTGACCGTCACGGAATTGGAAGGCGAACGATTGATCGTGATGAAGGAGGGGCATTGCCTTGGGGACCAGGTGCTGGGTTTCTGCGACCGCCGCGACGTGAAGCC
>CAZDGT010000251.1:0-3527 GCA_964504905.1 uncultured Bordetella sp.
TTTCATGGCGAACGCGGGCGGCGCGTGGGATAACGCCAAGAAGATCGTGGAGGTGGAACTGAAGGCCAAGGGCACGCCGCTGCACGATGCTACGGTGGTGGGCGATACGGTTGGCGATCCGTTCAAAGACACGTCCTCAGTGGCGCTCAACCCGATCATCAAGTTCACCACGCTGTTCGGATTGCTTGCCGTGGAGCTGGCGGTTTCGCTCTCGGAAAAACAAGGAAACACCGTCAGCACAGGGTTGGGAGTGCTCTTCCTGCTGGTCTCGCTGTTCTTCGTGCACCGGTCCTTTTACGGGATGCGGATTGTTGCGACCAAGGGTTAAGCTGGAGGCATGCGCAGGCTGGCCGTTCTGGTTTTCTGCATGACGTTGGGAGCAGCTACGGTGCCGGATATCGCGGAATTGAACCGCATGATCGCACGGTTCGCTCCCGCCGAGCTGAAGGTGGATACATCCGGGCTCGCGCCAGGCGATCGACAGGCGCTGCAGAAGCTGATCGAAGCGGCTCGGATTCTGGACACGCTATTTCTTACGCAGCGCTGGGGCGGCAATGCGGCCTTGCGAGTGAACCTTCAGAAGGACGCGTCGGCGCTCGGCAAAGCCAGGTTGCACTATTTCGATCTGAACAAAGGCCCATGGTCGGATCTGGACGGCCAGATCGCATTCCTGCCCAATGTTCCGCCCAAAAAACTACCGGGTTCGAACTTCTATCCCGAAGACATGTCTAAGGACGAGTTCGAGACTTGGATCGCGAAGCTTCCTGCAACGCAGCAGGAGCAGGCTCGGGGATTCTTCACCGTGATCCGGCGTGGCGCGGACAAGAAATTGATGGTGGTGCCGTATAGCAAAGCGTACGCGCAAGACTTACAACGCGCCGCGAAGTTGCTGGAAGAAGCCGCGGCGCTGACGTCCAACGCGACTCTCAAAGAATTTCTGAAGCTGCGCGCGAAAGCATTTCTCGACGACGATTACTACGCGAGCGATGTCGCCTGGATGAAGCTGGACGCGCCGATTGACATCACCATCGGTCCGTACGAAACGTACAACGACGAACTGTTCGGATACAAAGCGGCTTTCGAAGCATACGTTACATTGCGCGACGACAAGGAGACGGCGAAGATGAAGAATTTCGCCGACCACATCCAGGAAATCGAGAACAATCTGCCGCTCGATGCCAAGTACAAGAACCTGAAACTAGGCGCGCTGGCGCCGATTCGTGTCGTCAACGAAGTGCTCGCCACCGGCGACGGAGCACATGGCGTCCGGACGGCTGCCTTCAACCTGCCCAATGACGAGCGCATCGTGCGCGCCATGGGTTCCAAGCGCGTGATGCTCAAGAACATTCAGGAGGCCAAGTTTGCCAAGACTTTGCAGCCGATCGCGCAGCGCGTGCTATCCGCAGCGGATCAGAAAGACTTGAGCTTCGATTCTTTCTTTAGCCACATTTTGGCGCATGAGATGACGCACGGGATTGGTCCGCAGAACAACGTCCGCCAGACCTTGAAGGAACAACACGCGGCGATTGAAGAGGCCAAGGCAGATGTTACCGGGCTATTTATGTTGCAGTATCTGTTTGATCAAAAACTGTTACCGGCCTCCGAGCGCCAGCTCTACACGACGTTCCTGGCGTCGTCTTTCCGAACTCTGCGCTTTGGAGTCCATGAGGCGCATGGCAAAGGCATGGCAATGCAGGTCAATTATCTGACGGACAAGGGAGCGTTCGTCGCAAAACCAGATGGAACCTTCGCTGTCGATTTCACCAAGATCAAAGCCGCAGTTCGGGATCTGGTGCACGACCTGTTGGAGGTGGAAGCAACAGGCGACTACGCCCGCGCCAAGAAGATGCTGGGCGACCTGGGTGCGATCCGCCCGCCGATGGCCAAGGCCCTGGACAAGCTGAAAGATCTGCCTACGGATATCGAGCCTATTCGCCCCACCCTCTAAGCTGATCGTCCACCCAGCCTAGATAGGGTTCAGATCCATCGACGACCGGCACTGCTATCATTTCCGGCATGTCATACGTGTGAATCTTCTGGATTTCAGCGCGCAAGGTTGCAAATAGATCGCGGCGGGATTTGATGAGGAGCACCCACTCGGCCTTATCCTCGATCTTGTCGTCCCAGCGGAAGACGCTGTTCGCTCTGGAAAGGACGTTCACGCAAGCGGCCAAGCGTTGCTCCACCAGGTGGCGTGCCAGCCTTTTGGCCAACTCTTCGGAATCGCAGGTGGTAAGAACCACTATTTTGTCAGTCATTTTTTGGTTGCGCGACTTTTGGGCAGGCTGGCGAGCTTCTTCTTCACGGCCTCAATCTCCTTGGCGTCTGAGGCTAATGTGATGTACTTCTCGTAAGCTTCGCGCGCAGCGGGAAAGTCACGCAACTTTTCGTCGGCTTCGCCCAGCTTCAGAATTGCCGTGGCGGAAGTAGGATCCCACTTGCTGGCTTCTTGATAACGCCGCGAGGCCGCCCGGTAGTTGCCTTTCTTGAAATAAAAGTTGCCGGCTGTGATGTTGCGGTTGGCCTCCAAGGGATTGAATGAGTATTCTTTGGGTTTAAGATCCGGATCTTCTTCGGGAGGCTCCTGTTCCTGGACCTCTGGTGGCGCGGGCGACTTCTGTTGCTGGGCAGCCAGGTTGAGGGCCAATAGGAAGCTCAGGAAAAGGGCGCGTGCCACAATTTAAGTGTAGAACCATTTTAGTTCTCAACTTCCAGGGCTAAACCCATGCAGGATCTCCGCGAACGAGCCGCCGAACTGCCTCTGCTGCCAGGCGTGTACCTGTACAAGGACGCCTACGACACGGTGATCTATGTCGGCAAGGCTAAGAATCTGCGCGCCCGAGTACGGAGCTATTTTTCCGACGAACGTCTGGCCGATGCGAAGACCGGGACCCTGATTAGCGAAGCGCGGCAGATCGATTTCATCCAGGTCGACAACGAAAAAGAGGCGCTGGCGCTCGAGAACAATCTCATCAAGCAGTGGAAGCCGCGTTACAACATTCTGCTGCGGGACGACAAAACCTATCCCTACATCAAGTTAACCGCTGAAAAGTACCCGCGCGTCTATGTCACGCGGCGGCTGCGCAAAGACGGGTCGAGTTATTTTGGTCCCTATTTCCCGGGGAATCTGGCGCACCGGCTGGTGCACTTTATCCATCGCCACTTCAAGGTGCCATCGTGCAAGGTTGACCTCACGCGGCATCATTCGCACCCTTGCCTGGAATTTCACATTCATCGCTGCCTGGGTCCATGCGTGCAGGGGCTCACGACGGATGCCGCTTACGCGGATGCCGTTCGGCGCGTGCGCTGGTTCCTGGAAGGGCGTCATCGGGATCTCGCGGACGAACTTCGCGGGAATATGGAAGCGGCCAGCGCTGCGATGCGTTACGAAGAGGCCGCCGCGCTGCATGACCTGATCAAAACCGTGGAGGAACACGGCGAAAAGCAGAAGATGGCAAATGTCGAGGGCACCGATACCGACATCTTTGCCTATTACGCCGAGCCGCCACTGGTGGCGGTGAACTTGT
>CAZDGT010000252.1:0-2633 GCA_964504905.1 uncultured Bordetella sp.
GCCGCGCGAGAGCGTGGACCTGGTGATCGTCGTGGATGACGGCAGCTCGGATCAAACCGCCACCATTGCGCGCGAACTAGGACTGGAACTGTTCGTCCACAACCGCAACTATGGTTATGGCGCCAACCAGAAAACCTGCTATCGCGAGGCCTTGCGCGCCGGCGCCGATATCGTGGTGATGGTCCACCCGGACTATCAGTACGATCCCACGCTGCTTCCCGAGATCATCCGGCCCATCCAGGAAGGCAAGGCGGAAGTGGTGCTGGGTTCGCGCCTGCTGGGAGGGCACCCCATGGCGCAAGGAATGCCGTGGTGGAAGTATGCCGCCAACCGCTTCCTGACGAAGCTCGAGAATGCGATTTTCGGCCTGCGCCTTGCCGAGTATCACACGGGCTACCGTGCGTTCCGGCGGGATGCGCTGGATCAAGTGAACCTGGAGATGAATTCCGACAATTTCATCTTCGATCAGGAGATCATCGCGCAGTTGGTGAACCTGAACATACGCATCGCGGAAGTACCCGTGCCGACGCGCTATTTCCCGGAGGCGTCCTCTGCTTCTTTCGTGCAGAGTTCGATCTACGGTTTGTCCATCCTGTGGCTGCTGCTGAAGTATGAACTGAATCGCACCGGCCTGATCCGGCAGCGCTCCTTCGAAAGCCTGACCCGGCGTTATGTTGCAAGCCCGCGCGCGGACGAGTTAGTCGCCGAGGGCAAGAAATGAAATTGGCTGTGGCCCCGGCTCTGCTGGCGGCGTCCCTGTTGGCATTTTCCGCGGGCTGCGGGAGCGATCCTAACGTTTGGGACGACAACTCGCCCAAAACAGCCGCCGAATTCGACCCATTCCAACTAGATAGCGAACAAGTTTCGATGAATCTGGCCCAGCTCAATTGCGGCGTCAACAACGACCTGTGGGCAGGGCCCACCGCAGGCGCGGAACGTTCGATTTCGCACCTGGAACAGAAGGGCCGGGAATTGGGTTTCAGCGACGACATCACATCCGATGAGCCGGGCTTCGCCTACCCTTATACGCAAGTGCGCGGCAAGTTCTCTCTGCAGTTGGACCAGGTGATCTCCATCAAGGATGGCGAGGACCAGGACACCAAAATTGTCCAAGCCAAAATCGGAGTCAAAATCCCACATCCCTGCTTCGAGGGGCCTCTGCCCATCATGGGCGTCAGGAAGGGCAAGTACTCCGACGACTTGCCAGTAACGCTGCGCTTCGAGCATTACGAAGAGAGCTGGCACCTGACAAAGATCATCCACTAACGCGGACGTTTTGGTCTTCAGGCGAATATTGCATCCCCGGAGAGCGCGCGGGCCACGAAGAATAGCGGGATTTGCTGACCACCCTTATAGGTCACCGTAAGCCCATCCGGCGTCGACACCTCAACTTGTCGATGGTCCATATCCACCACCCAAAATTCGCGCGAGCCGTTCTCCAGGCAAAGAGCCCTCTTGTCGAGAATCTCCGCAACAGTGTTAGAAGGCGACAGCACCTCGATCACCAGGTCCGGCGCGCCCTGCATATTTCCATTGACGGGGATTTGGCGCCATCGTTCCGCGGAAACGAAGGCGACGTCGGCGACACGGTACTCGTGCTCGGGCAGCGCTCGGAAGGACATTTCGATATCCACTTCACCCGCATTCACTTCACCCGCAACGGCGGCGGTCTCCAGTAAGCGCCGCAACCGGCGCTGAACCAGATAGTGGTCATGTTTGGGAGGAGACACGGTGAATAGTTCCCCGTGGCGAAGCTCATGGCGCTTGGCATTGGAGTCCGGCAATTGCGCGAACTCCGCGAAGGTCATCCGACGTGTATGGGTGGTAGCCACACGTAACTCCTGCCCGCGATTATACGGCTATCCCGCCATTCCTGGCTTCGACGAATGCTAAAATAACGGTTTCCGCTAAGTCGAGTTCTGTTCATCCGGCAAAATGGGATCTCGCGGAAGCATAAGATCGCAGGGCAAGGAGAATCATGGCTGTCACAGGTGCGGGTCTGGAAGGAATCGTCGCGGCGGAATCGAAGATTTGTTACATAGACGGCGACGAGGGCCTTTTAAGTTATCAGGGGTATAACATTCATACTCTGGCCGACCACGCCACTTTTGAGGAAGTCATCTACCTGTTGTGGTACGGACGCCTGCCCAAGCAAGCAGAACTGGATCAGCTCAAGGCCGCACTGGCGGCCAACCGCGAAATTCCCGCCGAGGTCACAGCATTTCTGAAGAGCACGGGCAAGGCCGTTCCGATGGACGTGCTGCGCACGGCCGTCTCCATGTTGTCCTTGTACGATCCCGATGAGAAGGACAGTTCCATCGAAGCCAGCGAGCGTAAAGCCACGCGCTTGATGGCGCAGACCGCCACCATCGTCACCACCTTCGACCGCCTTCGCAAAGGTCAGGAAGTGGTGCCGGGCGACCCCAAACAAAGCTTCGCGGGTAATTTCCTTTATACTTTGACCGGCAAGAAGCCCGACGAAGTGATGGAGCATGTCTTCGACATCGCCCTGACGCTGCATGCGGATCACGAACTGAACGCCTCCACCTTCGCGGCGCGCGTGGTGGCTGCGACGCTTTCGGACGTTTACTCAGCAGCCACCGCCGGCGTGGCCGCGCTCAAGGGCCCGCTGC
>CAZDGT010000253.1:0-14093 GCA_964504905.1 uncultured Bordetella sp.
TAGCCAAGCACTTGGGAAACGGCGATCTTTCAGGAGTCTTTCCGGGATACACGCGGCCAAAGTTCCGCGGTTTACTTGCCGGCTGAGCGGACTAAGTATGTTTTAGTACCTCACCTTACTAAGTACCCTACTCTTTCGAGCGGTTGGGTCCGATAGAAAGGGATAGTGACGGCGGCTATTTTATTCCTAGCTAGTTCCGACAAGCTGACCCTTCGCAGCCCCGAACTCTGGGTATATCTACTTGGTCTGTCAGTGCTTCTCGTGATCGCCCTGCGCCGGGTTATGGCGCAGCAGAACCCGCTCAAAGACGAAGTTTATATGAAGACCGTGGCGATCGAGCACGTCCAAAGCGGGGTGGCGTGGGTTAGAGCCGACGGAACAATTCGCTCCATCAACAACTCGTTCGCCGGCACTTTGAGCGCGGAACCCAAGCAGGTGATCGGGCGGGAATGGTATGAGCTATTCGCGCAGCAGGATCGCAACAAAATAGAGCAAGCCTTCAGTCAGATGCTGCTGCTAGGTAAAGCGAATCTGGATGTCCACGGACGCCGCATGGACGGTTCGTATTCGGGACTCGAAATGCTGATGGTCGCCATTCACGACCACAAAATGAGGTTTGTGGGGCACCACTGTCTGGTGGTGGATCGCACTCGCGAAAAAGTGCTGGAAGCCCAGTTGGAAGAACTCATGCAGAGCGCTCAGCCCAACAGCAGCGCTGCTCGCTAAACCCCGGGTAGTGTCCTAAAAGTGCATTGACGGGAAATTACGCTTCTCGCGGATTCCAGCGGCCTTTACCCAAAGAGAACAAGAGATAGTCCGTTGCCGCGTCGGCCAAATTTGTAAAACTACGCTCACACTTCCTCTCAATAGGTGAGCGAGAGATCCAGCCAACGGTGAAGCCGCTGCCCTCCTCGGTGATGTAAGTAGATGGCGTATAGCGCTTATCATAGGACTCGCTTAGTAAACGCATAGCCACATCTGGATAATCGCGAAAATAGTTCGCAATGTCTGCGGGAAGCAGATCAGCTACTTTCATTGCGGCGTGGACTCCGATACGTTGCACCTTATAATCTTCAGGGAAACCGTCGGGAGGCCGCTTGAACCACATGTGTTTAATGCTATCAGGACACAAGTTCGGCAATGTCCCAAATGCGGTCAGTGATTCCGGCCTGCATCGCAGGAGTTACGCGAAGCGATTTGTGGACGCGGCAAAAGTTGTAATAGGCGAAGTGCAAGCAGAGCGCTGCCCAAAGGTTTTCCCACTTGCGAGAGAAGCCATTCGTCAATCGTGTGAGCCTGCGAATCTGCATCCGCATGGTGAGGCTTTGGCGCTCCACAATCGACGTGCAAATGCGTTCGGGGTCAGAGTCACCGCAGATTGAGACCACCTCCGTAGAGACGATCTCAGCGGGGCTGTAGCGACGTTCGCCTTCAGGAGTGGCGCGATAAACCTTAATCAACTGGGCGAAATCAGCGCGATCCTCAAGCTTATTGACGATGCCCGAACGATAGGGCGCGAAACCGTCTGTTGTAATTTGAAATCTCTGGCGTGCGGTCGCATGGCGCAATCCTTCGATGAAAATATCCGTGGTGGCCTGATTGCGCTTCCCTAGCGCGAAGTTCAAAACCAGTTTTGTATTGCGTTCGACCGCGACGAACGTGTAGGCGTCTCCGAAGTTCTGGTCATCTTCCGGCTTGACTCGCTTTTGTTTCTTCTGAAGAAATCCGAAAATTTCATCGCACTCTACGTCCTTGCTCTGGACCACCAGTTCACCCTTTTCCGGGTGGAACCCGCAAGCGGTTGCTGAAAACGATCAACGCACTTTTAGGGCACTACCAAACCCCGCCCTCAAACCATGGTAAACTGACTTAAGAAAACAGTACCAGGAGTGTCCCTAGATGGCGAAGGTGTGTGATGTTTGCGGCCGCGGTCCCCAGTTTGGCAACCGTGTGAGCCATGCCCACAATTTGACGAAGCGGCGCTGGAACATCAACTTGCAGCCGGTTCATGCGATGGTGAAGGGCGCCCCTAAGCGCATTCGCGTTTGCACGTCCTGCATTAAGAGCGGCAAGATCGAAAAAGCGGCCTAGAGTTTTCGTCCTTCTTTTTCCAACTCCAGCAGGATTCGTTTGCGCCAGAGCCCTCCGCCGTATCCACCCAGTTCTCCGTTCTGATTCACCACGCGATGGCAGGGGATCAGGATAGCGATGCGGTTCATGCCGTTGGCGCGTCCCACTGCACGAGAGGCTCCAGGTTGGCCCAGAGCACGCGCGAGGTCCTGATAGGAGCGCGTCTCACCGTAGGGAATGGTGAGCAGCTCATTCCAAATTTTCTGCTCAAACTCCGTACCGGGATAAACCACGGGTACAGTGAACTGGCGGCGCGAACCCGCGAAATATTCTGCGAGTTCAGAACGTAATTGCTGAAGGTGATGGCTGTCGCCGGGGACCATGGGAACCGCGAAGCGCCGCCGGATCCGGTCAAACTGCGCTTCCAGCATACGGCGATCGCTGAATTCCAACAGGCAGATGCCATCCGATGACGCCCCGGCCACCATCGGGCCGAGCGGCGTTTCTATCCACGCGAGCCGGATACAATCGTCATTCTCAATTTGACCCGGCGGTTTGCCGAAAAGGCGCGCGAAGGCAGTGCGGAAGCCACTATGCGAATCGAAGCCGGAGTCGAAGACCGCGTCGTCGATGGGCTCGCCGCCGCGAATGCTCACGAAAGCCTGGCCCAGGCGGCGGGCGCGGCAGTAGGCGTTGAAGGTCATGCCGAACTCCCGCAGAAAATACCGGCGGACACGGGCGGCTTCAAGACCCATCTCGCGCAGGCCGGATTCGCGAATACGCGCTCCGCCATTTTGATCTACTGCTGCCAGCAGGCTGAGTACCCATTCGGGTGCCGACGATTCGGTGGGCCGGCAGCGCTTACAGGGACGATAGCCCGCAAATACCGCGTCCTTCACGTTGGCGAAGAATTCGACGTTCTTAGGCAGAGGCTTGCGAGCCGGGCAGGACGGTAGGCAGAAGATTCCAGTGGTGCGGACCGCGGTGAAGAACAGTCCGTTGTACGTGGCGTCTGAGGCGAGGAAAGCCCGCTCCATTTCGGGGCGCGGCGGTAACAGGGGTTGTGCGGTCATGGCAGTTGCTTGCATGAGAGCAGTTTAGGTTCTCTTCGGAATTTCCTCCACCGAAAAACCGACGCCGAATTATTTTAGCTTGGTGAGCTTGGTGGGTTGCGATTGCTCGCAGGCAATGGAATCCGTCACGCCGGAGGCAATGCCGGCGCAAGCATTGGAAATCGCCGTCCTCATCGCAAACTGTTCGGTGGAGCCCGAAGCAGTGCGGCAATTGGTCTGGCCTCCGAAAGTCATGCAGGCTTCGTAGCGATGGCTGGCCAGATTCAAGCTGGAGTAGACGATAACGCCCAGGATCACGAGGACAATGGCGATGCCAACTATAACGGGTTTCTTCACCGGGCCACCGCCAGAGTCTCTGTAAAGAACGACCCCATCTTGCGGAACTTGTTGTAGCGGTCATCGATGAGCTGTTTGGGAGTCATGCCCGAAAGCTCGGCGAGGCTAGCGCGCAACGTCGTGCGCACGGCTTCGGCCGCGGCATCGGGATCGGTGTGGGCTCCCTCGCCCGGTTCGGGAATGATGCCGTCGATCAAGCCTAAATTGAGCAGATCCGGTGCGGTGATCTTAAGAGCCGCGGCGGCTTCCGGTGCACGGGCCGAATCGCGATAGATGATGGCCGCGCAGCTTTCCGGTGAAATCACGCTATACCAGGAGTTCTGAAGCATGTAGATGCGGTTGCCAACAGCTACGCCCAGAGCGCCTCCGCTACCGCCTTCGCCAATTACAACCACGATCACGGGGACACCGAGCCGCGACATTTCTCGCAAGTTATAGGCGATGGCTTCGGCTTGTCCGCGCTCTTCTGCGTCGAGACCAGGATAGGCGCCTAGCGTATCCACCAGCGAAATAATGGGGCGCGAGAACTTGGCGGCCAATTCCATCACGCGCATGGCCTTCCGGTAGCCCTCCGGCTTAGGCATGCCCCAGTTACGGAAAACCTTCTGCTTGGTGTCGCGGCCTTTTTGCTGTCCGATCACCATGACAGGGCGCTCATCGAACCAGCCCATGCCGGTAACCATGGCGTGGTCGTCGGCGAAGAAACGGTCGCCGTGGACCTCGCGAAAATCCGTAAACAGGCGCTGAATGTAATCGAGCGAATGGGGCCGCTTGGGATGGCGCGCAAGTTGAACGCGATCCCAACTTGGATTCGTCTTCACTGGATTTGGGGGAGATGGGGGATCAGGCATGTGTGGCGTCAGTTGGCCAGAACTTCCATCGCTTCGGTTCCGCATAGGCGGGAGACCTCCGCGCAGAATTCCTTATCCGGCCGTACCTTGACCGTCACATCCAGGATAACCGAGAAATCCCGGGGTTTTTCCAGGCGCAGGCGGACCTCCGTCTCACCAGGTTTCGCCCGGAACAGGTTTTGGAGCGCAGCGGCGCAGTCGGCCGAGGCGGCAACGCCATTGACAGGTACTTTTATCGAAATCAACGATGGCAGGTTGACGCGGGCGACTTCGAGGGGCACGATCTCCTGCACGGAAATCTTAGGCGGAGCATTTTCTTCCGGCAGCACCAGCCCACGGATGAGCACAGCCTTGTCCTCATTCAGCGACGGGTTTAGACGCTCGTATTGCGTTGAGAACAGCAGAGCCTCGATAGAGCCTTCCAGGTCTTCGATCTGCATCGCGGCCCACGGCTTGCCTTCACGTGTTCGTTTGCGCTGAATTGCGGTGAGGATGCCGCAAAGCGCCACTTCTGCACCCTTCGCGAGGCCTTCGAGATTCGAAGTCGTGTGCGTGGCGAGCTCAGCGACCTTGTCTTTGTATTGATCCAGCGGATGGCCGGTGATGTAGAAACCCAGCATCTCCTTCTCGCTGGTGAGTTTTTCGGGGCCAGTCCAGTCGGGAACTTTTGGAAGGGGGTGATCGGCGGCAGGCTGCTCGGCGGTCAGCATGGCGAATAAGCCGGATTGGCCGCTGGCGCGATCCTTCCAGACGCGTGTGCCGTTTTCCATGGCGCTATCGATCACCGCCATGAGCTGCGCTCGCGTGCCTTCGAGAGTATCCATGGCGCCTGACTTGATGAAGCTCTCGATCATGCGCCGGTTCACCGCGCCCAGATCGACGCGCTCGCAGAAATCGTAAAGCGAAGTGAAGCGGCCGTCTTCGGTGCGCGCTTTCGCGATGGACTCGACCGCATTGGCACCTACGTTCTTGATAGCGCCGAGGCCGAAACGGATGCCTTCGTCGGGCCCGGAAACCACGGGCGTGAAATCGAGATCAGAGGAGTTGACGTCCGGTGGAAGCACGCGAATGCGCATTTCGCGGCACTCGTTGATGTATTTGACCACTTTCGCGGTGTTCCCGGTTTCCGACGTGAGCAAGGCCGACATGAACTCGATGGGATAGTGGGCTTTGAGATACCCGGTCACGCACGCCAAGTACGCGTAGGCTGCCGAATGCGATTTATTGAAGCCGTAGCCGGCGAACTTCTCCATCTGATCGAAAATACGCTCGGCTTTTTTTGCGGGATGGCCATTCTTCTTCGCACCGGCGACGAAGAGTTCGCGGTGCTTGGCCATTTCCTCGACCTTTTTCTTGCCCATCGCCCGGCGCAGCAGATCGGCATCACCCAACGAGTAGCCGGCGATGCGGTTGGAAATTTGCATCACCTGCTCCTGATAAACCATGACGCCATAGGTTTCTTCGAGAATCTCCTTCAACTCGGGGACGTCATAGACCACTTCTTTGCGCCCGTGCTTGCGATCGACAAAGTCGTCGATCATGTCCATGGGTCCGGGGCGGTAGAGCGCGTTGAGGGCGATCAGATCCTCGACGCGGTCAGGCT
The DNA here is from genome assembly GCA_964504905.1 of uncultured Bordetella sp. Classification (GTDB taxonomy): domain Bacteria; phylum Acidobacteriota; class Terriglobia; order Bryobacterales; family Bryobacteraceae; genus Palsa-187. Next base: position 5,934 of record CAZDGT010000253.1, read on the forward strand.
GATAGCGGCGCAGAACGTCGCGCATGCCGGGAGATTCGAACTGGAACACCCCGCTGGTGAGCGCCTTGCTAAAAATCTGCGCGTAGGTCTGCGGATCGTCCATCGGGATTTCTTCCACCGTCAGCTTTACGCCACGGTGGCGGTCGATCAGCTTCAAAGCATCCGCAATGATGGTGAGCGTTGTCAGACCCAGGAAATCCATCTTGAGGAGCGACAGTTTCTCCAGGCCGTTCATGTCATACTGCGTGACAATTTCGTCTTTGTTGGTCTTGTAAAGCGGAACGATCTCACGCAGCGGCAGCGGCGAAATCACAACACCGGCAGCGTGGACGCTGGCGTTGCGCGCCATGCCCTCAAGGCGCTCGGCCACTTCGAGAACTTCCTTTACCTTGGGGTCAGTGCGAGCCAAAGCATCGAGCTGTGGCTCCATTTGACGCGCCTGCTTCAACTTGATGTTGAGCGGCATGGTCGGAATGAGCTTGGTGATGCGGTCGACCTCTCCGTAGCCGATATCGAGTACGCGGCCCACGTCTTTGATCGCGGCGCGGGCCCCCATGGTGCCGAAGGTGATGATTTGCGCGACCTGCTCGCGGCCGTACTTTTCGGTGACGTATTGGATCACTTCGCCGCGTCCCCGCGTGCAGAAATCGATGTCGATATCGGGCATGGAGATGCGTTCCGGATTCAGGAAGCGCTCGAATAGCAGCCCGTAGGCTAGGGGATCGATGTCCGTTATCTCCATCGCGTAGCTCACCAAGCTGCCCGCCGCTGAGCCTCGCCCTGGACCCACTGGAATGCCGCGCTGCTTCGCGAAGCGGATGAAGTCCCAGACGATCAGGAAGTAGCCGGAGAATTTCATCTGCTGGATGGTCTTGATTTCGCGGTCCAAACGTTCGGCGTACTCGGCGAGATCGTGCTTAAGATGGCCTTGCGCGGCCAGCGTTTCCAGGCGTCCCCGGCGCTTTTCAAAGCCTTGGCGGGCGACGTATTCGAAGAAAGTATCGGTGGTGTGAGTCTCCGGGATCGGGAAGCGCGGAAACGGCTCGGCGACCTGTTCCAGCTTGAGCTGGCAGCGCTGGGCTATGTCGTAAGTCCGGTCCAACGCGTGTTCAACTTCGCCGAACAGCGTCATCATCTCTTCGCGCGTCTTGATATAGAAGGCTTCCTGCTCGAAGCGCATGCGATTCAGGTCCGACATGGACTTGCCGGTCTGAATGCACAGCAGAATTTCATGCGCGCGGGCATCGGTCTTACGCAGGTAGTGGGAATCGTTGGTGGCCACCAGCGGGATGCCGGTGTCGGAGGCCAGGCGATGCACCAGCGGCATGACCTTGGCGTCTGGCTCCAGGCCGTGATCCTGCAATTCGAGGAAGAAATTCTTGGGGCCGAACAGGTCAGTGTATTCGTAGGCTATGCGGCGCGCGTCGTCGTAGCGGTCTTGCAGAAGCGTCTCGTTGATATCGCCCCGCAGGCACGCGGAGAGCGCGATCAGGCCCTTGGAATGGCGCGACAACAGGTCCTTGTCGATGCGCGGCTTATAGTAGAAGCCTTCCAGATAGCCGGTGGAGACCAGTTGTATGAGGTTGCGGTAACCATCCTGGTTTTCGCACAGCAGCACCAGGTGGTTGTAGCGGTTGGATTCGCTCTTGACGCCGATACCCTGCTGGGCGACGTAGACCTCGCAGCCAATCACCGGGTGTACGCCGTTAGCCTTGGCCTGGTTGTAGAACTCGACCGCGCCGAAAAGGTTGCCGTGATCCGTCATGGCGACGGCGGGCATCTTCTGCTCCGCCACCATTTTCATGAGCTGGGAGATCTCGCAGGCTCCATCGAGCAGCGAGTAATCGGTGTGGCAGTGGAGATGAACGAACGGGTTCGCCATACAAATAACCCGGGGGAGACTATTAGTATAGCGGGAGTGCGGAAAGGCTAGTGTTGCTGCGGGGTGGGGGCGCGGGACCCTCTCCATGACACGTGCTGGGAGCAAGAACACATTTCCATTCCGGAAGAGGTTCAGGACTCTTGTAGCGCCAATAGAGGTCTAGGGTAGTGAAAGCGACTAGCAGCGTGAGTAATGCTACCGACGCCCATCTTTTCATGATGCGATTGTTGCAGACAACAGTATCTCCGGCAAGGGGTGCATTATAGACTTAGTCCTCGGACTAAGTTAGACTTATTTTGTGGCTACCACCGTCAACATCCATGAGGCGAAGACCCATTTCTCCAAGCTCCTTGCTCAAGTGAGTGCGGGGGAGGAGATCATTATTGCGAAAGCCGGCAAGCCCGTGGCGCGCTTGGCGCCGATTGAGCCGAAGGCGACTAAGAAGCGCGTTCCTGGAATCGACAAGGGGAAAATTTGGATGCCGGAGGATTTTGACGTCATGTCGGAGCGCGAGCTTGAAGAGTGGTATCGAGTGGATAGCCGCCTCAAGTGAGAATGCTGCTCGACACGCATACGTTCCTTTGGTGGAACGAGGCTAGTCCACGCCTGTCGAAAAAGGCTCTGGTTTTGTTGGCCGATCCGGCAAATAAATTATTGGTGAGCGTCGTCAGCGCTTGGGAATTGATCCTCAAAACGCAAGCCGGTAAGCTTCGCTTACCAGAATCGCCCAGCGTCTACGTCCCCACGCGCATGGCGCATTACGCGATGGAGGCGTTACCCGTGACGCTTGCTCATGCGTTGGCGGCAGAGTCACTGCCGTCACATCATCGAGATCCGTTCGACCGGTTGCTGATTGCCCAGGCGATTATCGAAGGAGTCCCGATTCTGACCGCCGATCCAGAGTTCCGGCGATACCCGATTAAAGTCCTCTGGTAGCGTTGCTCAATAAGTCTTACTGAAACCGTTCCGCGTGTTGGTCACCGTGAATGAGCCATTCTGTTGGGCGGACACCTTAATCCAGTAGGCCTTCCCGTTATGCGCGGGCGGGGGCGGAGCATTCGGTCCCGGCGCCGGGGCGGGGACCGCGCCTATGGGCATGGTGGATGCCTGCTCGTCGACGGTATTGGCGATGAACATTCCGGGCACCGTGTTTTCCTGGCCGCTCAAAGTGGAGAAGTGTATTTGCCACAGGTCTTCGAGTCCCGGCGAAGTATGGACCGATAGCATTACGTCGGGGTCGCCGCCTTTCCGCGTGCCGTTATTCATGATCGCGACGCGCGGATGAAGCGCATGAACCAGCACGGGCGAGTTCGAGGTGGCGACTCCGTGATGCAATCCTAAAAACACATCCACCGGCGGGACCTTCGTACTCGGGCACATCATCTCGAACTCCTTGCCCTTGGGGAGATCGCCCGAATGATAGGTGCGGAATTTTCCATAAGTGACGTAGATCGAGACGGAAAGCGGGTCCTCCAGATTGCTCTCGGCGGTCTTGAAATTGGCACACGCCGGATTGGGTTTCCCGGCACCAGGCAAGGGCGCTTTGATAATTTCGCCTGCCGAAGTCACCACGCGCACGTCGGCGCCTGCGAGCGAAATTTTGTCGCCCGGCTTGACCACCGTGTGCTTTGACTTGGCGTAGAGCTGCGGATACGTGTTCTTGACAAACGTGTCCGCGAGCTCGCCCGGCTGCATATTGGGGCCGTGATCGATGTATTCGCCGATCGTGATGTGCGACGCCAATTCCGCCAAGCCGCCAAAGTGATCTCCATGCCAGTGCGTGGTGATCAGGTGATCGATCTTCTGCAGCCCGGCGGCTTTGGTTGCATCCAGGATGCGACCGGCATCGCGGACGGCCGCCGTGGCTCCGGCGTTCCCGGTATCGATAAGCAGCGACTCGCCCGATGGCGAAACGAACAACGTGGCGTTGCCGCCCTCCACGTCGATCACGTAAATGTCCAAGGTTTTAGAAGCAGGCGCCTGCGCCAATGAAAGAAGAGGAGTTAACGCCGCGAGCATCAATACCAACAGGGCTGTCCGCATGGGAATTCTCCTTCGGGTCAACCGAGTTTACCGCACGCCGAGGACGCGCTCAACTGCCATTTTCGGGCGGTACATTTCACCGTCCGCGCCGTCTGGTAGTCTAGAAACACTATGAAATCGCTCACATTTTCTCCTGCGCTGGCGGTGTGGGCAGGCCTGAGCATTGCCTGGGTGGGCGCTGCTCCGCAAGGCCTGGCTCAGACCAAAGTCACTTCCGTCGAGGGCATCACCGAGTACCGCCTTGACAACGGCCTGAAGGTCCTGCTGTTCCCGGATAGCTCCAAGCCGACAGTGACCGTGAACGTCACCTATTTCGTAGGATCGCGGCATGAAGGGCAGGGCGAAACGGGCATGGCCCACTTGCTGGAGCACATGCTGTTCAAGGGCACGGCCAAGCGCGACGGAATCATGGGCGAGTTGACGAATCACGGTGCCCAGTTCAACGGCACTACCTCGTTTGACCGCACCAATTATTTCGAGACGGTCACTGCCACCGATGAAAATCTCCGCTGGGCGCTGGAGATGGAAGCTGACCGCATGGTGAATTCGCGGGTCTCCAGAAAAGATCTCGACACCGAAATGACCGTGGTGCGCAATGAGTTTGAGCGGGGCGAAAATAGTCCGGGCAGGGTGCTAGAAGAGCGCGTGATTGCCACTGCCTATCTTTGGCATGGCTATGGGCGGACCACGATCGGGGCGCGATCGGACATCGAGAATGTGCCGATCGAGCGCCTGCAGGCGTTCTATCGGAACTACTATCAGCCGGATAACGCCGTACTGGTGATCGCGGGAAAGCTGGACGAAGCGAAAACTCTGGGCTGGGTAAAGGAAACGTTTGGCGCGATCCCCAAGCCCACTCGCAGGCTGATCCCGACCTATACCGAGGAACCGGTACAGGACGGCGAGCGCGACGTAACTTTGCAGCGCGTGGGCGACAACCAGATCCTGATGATGGCTTACCATGTGCCGGCGGGCTCCGATGCGGATTCCGCGGCGGTGGACGTACTGGCCGCGATCCTCGATGAAGCGCCAGCTGGACGTCTATACAAGGCCCTGGTCGAATCCAAGAAAGCCATTTCAGTGCGCGGCGAAAATAACCAGCTCCATGATGCTGGATACCTGTTGTTCACCGCGGACGTGCGCAAGGAAGGGTCGCTCGCGGATGTGCGGCAGACCATGCAGAGTGTGCTCGACGGGATCGTCAAAGAGCCGCCAAGCAAAGAAGAGATCGACCGTGTCCTCACGCGCCGCAAGAAAGATTTTGAACTGCTGTTCAATAACCCGCAGCGCGTGGCGCTTCTGATGAGCGAATGGTCGTCGATGGGCGACTGGCGTCTGATGTTCCTAGACCGCGACCGCACCGAGAAGATCACGCCGGAAGACATCGCACGAGTAGCCAAGAATTACTTGAAGTCGTCGAATCTGACTGTGGGGCGCTTTGTTCCGGTGGAAACGGCTCCCGAGCGCGCGGTAGTGCATCCGACGCCGGATGTTTCTGCGATGCTCAGCAATTACACGGGACGCGCGGCGGTTGAACAAGGCGAGGCGTTCGACCCGACACCAGCCAACATCGAGGCACGCATCCAGCGGGTGACTTTGCCGAATGGGTTGAAGCTGGTGATGCTGCCCAAGAAAACTCGTGGCGCCACGGTGACTGCGTCGCTAGTGCTGCACTATGGCGATGAGAAGAGCGTGTTCGACAAGGGTACCGCCGCGCAATTTGCCGGCGCGATGTTGATGCGTGGCACGCAGAAGCATACGCGGCAGCAGTTGCAGGATGAACTGGACAAGCTAAAGGTACAAATGGCCGCCAACGCGGCGGATAACGACGCCAATCTGAACGTCACGACAGTACGGGCGAGCATCGTCCCGGCGCTGCGTCTTGCGGCCGAAGTATTACGCCAGCCGGCTTTTGTGGAGGCGGAGTTCGAGCAGATCCGGCAAGCTTCGCTAGGGCGCACGGAGGGCATCCTGAAGGAGCCAAATGCGCTCGCCCCGCTCGCTCTACGCCGCCACCTGATCCGCTATCCCGCGGGCGATCCGCGGGCGGTTACCACGTTCGAGGAAGATATCGCGAATACCAAGAAGCTAACTCTCGCGGACGTGAAGAAGTTCTATAGCGACTTCTTCGGCGCGTCGAACGCGGAGCTGGCGATCGTGGGCGACTTCGATCCCGCGGAAGTTCGCAAAGTAGTGCAAGAAGAGTTGGGCACCTGGAAGAGCCCTGCTCCTTATCAATTGGTGCTGCGGAAGCGCGATGCCGTGAGCGCAGTGAACCAAATGATCGAGACTCCCGACAAAGCAAACGCCGTGTTCATGGCAGGATTCACGTTGAGCATGAACCAGGACGATCCGGATTATCCGGCCCTGATGTTTGCCAACCGCATGTTGGGCGGAGACCTAAAGAGCCGTTTGTGGCGCCGCATCCGCGAGAAGGAAGGATTCAGCTACGGGGTGGGTAGCGCGCTGGTGGCGTCCGCTCGCTCGCCGTTCGCGCAATTCATGGTGCAGGCAACGGCCGTTCCGCAGAATATTCCGAAGGTGGAAGATGCGTTCAAAGACGAGTTAGCCAAAGTTTTGAAAGATGGCTTCTCGGATGAGGAAGTGGCAGCCGCGAAGAAGAGCTACCTGGACGAGCGGATGTTGAGCCGGACCCAGGATGCTGGGCTGGCGCGCACGCTCGCGCAGAACGAGCAGTTCGGCTGGACCATGGCACGCGAAGCGGATCTGGAGACCAAGGTTTCCGCGCTGAGCCCCGCACAGATCAACGCCGCCGCCAGGAAGTATCTGGACCCCGGCGCTGTTTCCTACTTCAAGGCCGGCGATTTCAAAAAGGCGGGAGTAACGCCCTAGCGGAAGCCGGCTAAGAACACCCAGCCTGCCCATGAGTGCCTTCCTTGACGGACAGGCGCATAATGGGCAGGGATTCTACCCCTGGAGGTGTTCAAAATGTTGCTGGATTTCCGAACCATGAACCTTGTCGCCAGGCCCTTGACTCCGGAGCAGGGACGGCGAATTCTCGAACGCGATCACTATGTTTGTCAGTATTGCGGACTGGATGGGATGGCCAGTTTCGAGAACGCTTTGGTCATGTCCGTCGATTTTCTTTTCCCGAGAGCGCACAAGGGCAGAAAACACCCGCGCAATCTGGTGGCTTGCTGCCGCCCCTGCAACACGGTGAAAGGGCGTCATATTTTCAATAGCTTCGACGAAGCAAAAGAATATGTCCTGGCCCGCCGCGATGAGCTTCGCAGGGCTTGGGAAGCCGAGAGGCAGCAGCCGCACACACGTGCCGCCAAGGCGACCACGCATTGAGTTGATGCGGCGCTTTCCGCTCGGAACACTGTTGAAACAAGGATCTAGTCCTTGCTAAAGTAAGGACTAGGTGACGCAGAATGGCTAGAGTCACATCCAAGTATCAAGTTACGGTTCCCCGGAAGATCGCGAAAAAATACCAGATCCAGCCAGGTGATGAAATCGACTGGGTGGCAGCCGGGGAAGTAATTCGCGTCGTCCCACAGCGTGAACAGGCGCAATCCGTGAGTCGAGAGTCGCAGCTTCACTGGTTCGATCAAGCGACCGAACGCCACAGCAAGCGTTCAACGGCGCTTGCCTCCCAACGGCCTCGCGATCGGGGCTGGAAGCGAGAGGATCTCTACTTACGTGGCCGCTCTCATTGATACCAACGTACTGGTTTACCGGTTCGACGGCCGTTTTCCTGCTAAACAGAAGCGAGCAACCGAAATTCTCAGGCGCGGCATTATTGAAGACTCCCTGCGCCTGCCGCACCAAGCCATCGTGGAATTTGTCGCAGCCGTAAGCCGTTCTATTCGCGGCCACGTGATTCTGCAACAGGCGGACGCTTTGCGAGAGGCCGAAGAGTTCTTGAAGCAATTCACCGTGCTCTACCCCAACGAAGCGATTCTTCGAGATGCCGTCCGCGGATGTGCGGCGTATCAATTGAGCTGGTTTGACGCGCATCTTTGGTCCTATGCAGAACACTACGGTGTGCCCGAAATCCTAACAGAGGACCTTCAGCACGATCGGCTGTATGGCACGGTTCGCGTGGTAAACCCGTTTATTGGTTTGTCCTGACGAGGCCCAAAATCCCTAACCGACCCTGGATTTGATCACCGCTTCGTCCCGCTCCACCCGTCCATCGCGGATGTAAATGATGCGGTTCGCGTGCTGGGCGATGTTCTGTTCGTGAGTGACCAGCAGCACCGTGTTGCCTT
>CAZDGT010000254.1:0-5772 GCA_964504905.1 uncultured Bordetella sp.
CCCCGCCGAACGCCGCATCGTAATTCCCGGCCCGCAAGCCATCCAGCAATGCCGTCGTCTTGAGCAGCCCGCAGCACCGTTCCGTGCCTATCCGCAGCGGATTGGCGCCTTCATCCAGCGCCTTTCGGTTGGTATTGACGATCAGCTTCACGCCCAGTTCCGCCGCCTGTCTATCGCGGAACTCTATCATTTCCTTGAACTTATAGCTGGTATCGACGTGCAGCAGCGGGAACGGGATCGGCCCCGGGTGGAATGCCTTCTGCGCCAGGCGTAGCATTACAGAAGAATCCTTACCAATCGAATACAACATCACTGGGCGCTGGAATTCCGACGCGACTTCGCGGAGAATGTGAATGCTCTCCGCCTCCAGTACCTGCAAGTGGCTGATTTCCCAAGCCATGGCACTAGCGTACCATGTCCATCATAATATTGTCCATCTGGAAGCAGGTCATAGCAACACGACCACTATATGTAGTATTTTCCCATTGACACCGCTGACATATTGGGGCAACATAGCGTTCTAGCGGTGATTGTCGGAATCACCGCGAATCTTTTTTCGAAGGACTTCCCATGGGACAATTAGGTGTAGGCGTTGCTATGAAGTTGAAAGATGCTCGCCGGCCGGTGCCGGTCGCGGAACGAGTTGGCGTGGATTTCCCGCGCTTTTTCACTGCCCGTACAGAGGCAGGCAAGACTCCCTATGATGAAGTCGCTTGGGAGCTGCGTACCGCCTCCATCGGCAACGATAAGGGCGCGGTCATCTTCGAGCAGCGCGACGTCGAGGTCCCGGCGGAATGGTCCCAAACCGCCACCAACATCGTTGTCAGCAAATATTTTCACGGCAAGATCGGCACGCCGCAGCGCGAGACCAGCGTCCGCCAGTTAGTCGGCCGCGTCGTCAACACCATTGCCGATTGGGGCGCCGAACAGCACTACTTCCGCACGCCCGAGGACGCCGAAAGCTTCCGCGATGAGCTCGCGCACCTGATGCTGACGCAGAAGGCCTGCTTCAATTCGCCGGTGTGGTTCAACGTCGGCGTCAAGGAAACGCGCGGCTATGGCTGGTATTACGACGAATCCACCACCAAGGTCGAAAAGATTGATCCGGCGAATCCGCGCCCGCAATGCTCGGCGTGCTTCATCAATTCGGTGGGCGATACGCTCGAATCCATTCTCGATCTCGCCAAGACCGAAGGCATGTTGTTCAAATGGGGCTCGGGCACGGGCTCGAATCTCTCCACGCTGCGCGAAGAAGAAGGATTGCTCTCCGGCGGCGGCCGCGCCTCCGGCCCGCTGAGCTTCATGAAAGGTTTCGACGCCTTCGCAGGCGTGATCAAGAGTGGCGGCAAGACGCGCCGCGCAGCCAAGATGGTGATCCTCAACGCCGATCACCCCGACATCGAAGCCTTCATCTGGTGCAAAGCGAAAGAAGAGAAGAAGGCCCACACGCTGATCGACGCGGGTTACGATTCTTCGCTCGACGGCGAAGCCTACAGCTCCATCTTTTTCCAGAACGCTAACAACAGCGTGCGCGTCACAGACGAATTCATGGAAGCCGTGGTCGCGGACGGCGACTGGTGGACCAAATCGCGCCTCGCCAACCAGCCCTTGAAGCGCTACAAGGCGCGCGACCTGATGCATCAGATCGCCGAGGCCACCCACCAGTGCGGCGATCCCGGCATGCAGTACGACACCACCGTGAACCGCTGGCACACGTCGAAGAACACGGCGCGCATCAACGCGTCGAATCCGTGCTCCGAGTACATGTTCCTGGACGATTCAGCATGCAACCTGGCATCGCTGAACCTGATGAAGTTCGTGAAGAGCGATGGCGTCTTCGACGTGGAAGCCTACCGCCACGCCGTCGACACCGTGATCATCGCCCAGGAAATTCTGGTCGATAACGCCGCTTATCCTACCGAGAAGATCGCGAAGAACTCGCACGATTTTCGTCCGCTGGGTTTGGGCTACGCCAACCTCGGCGCGCTGCTGATGTCGATGGGACTCGCCTATGACAGTGACCACGGCCGCGACTGGGCCGCCGCCCTCACCGCCATCATGTGCGGACAGGCGTATCTCACCAGCGCGCGCATTGCGGAAGGTTCCACCGGCCCCTGCGAAGGGTATGCGGTCAACGAGGAGCCCTTCCTCAACGTGATCCGCATGCACCTGGATGCCACGTCGCGCATCGACAGCCACCGCGTCCCCACGGCGGTTTACGAGAACGCCCGCCAGTGCTGGCAGGAGGCTTATGACCTGGGCAAGGTCGCGGGCTTCCGCAACGCGCAGACCACAGTGCTCGCGCCCACCGGCACCATCGGCTTCATGATGGATTGCGACACCACCGGCATCGAGCCCGATCTCGCTCTGGTGAAGTACAAGAAACTGGTCGGCGGCGGCGTGATCAAGATTGTGAACAACACGGTGCCCGCGGCGCTCACCAAGCTGGGCTACAACACGGCGCAGATCAACGCCATTGTGGATCACATCGATTCCAGCGGCACCATCGAAGGCGCTCCTCTGCTGAAGCCCGAGCATCTTTCGGTGTTCGATTGCAGCTTCCGCCCGCAGAACGGCGTGCGCTCCATCCACTACATGGGCCACGTGCACATGATGGCGGCGGTGCAGCCCTTCATCTCCGGCGCGATTTCGAAGACCATCAACATGCCGGAAGAGTGCACCATCGAAGACGTGATGGACGCCTACACCGAGAGCTGGAAGCTGGGCTTGAAGGCCGTCGCCATCTATCGCGACAATTCCAAGCGCGTGCAGCCGCTGAGCTCCGGCACGGCCAAAGGCGCGAAGGCGGCCAACGGACCCGCTCATGTGGAAGAGAAGGTCGTCGAGAAGGTGGTCTATCGCCCGGTACGCCGCAAGCTGCCCGAGGAGCGCGCCGCCATCACACACAAGTTCTCGATCGGCGGCCACGAGGGCTACCTCACCGTGGGCCTCTACGAGGAGGGAATGCCGGGCGAGCTGTTCATTCGCATGGCGAAGGAAGGGTCCACGATTTCGGGCCTGATGGATAGTTTCGCGACGGCCATCAGCCACGGACTGCAATACGGCGTGCCGCTGAAGTTTTTCGTGGACAAATTCAGCCACGTGCGTTTCGAGCCCAGCGGCTGGACCGGCAACCCGCAGGTGCCCTACGCGAAATCCATCATGGATTACATCTTCCGCTGGCTGGGCGCGAAGTTCCTGGGCCCCGAATACGCCGCGGGCGAGGCCGGCGAGTCACCGAAGCTCGCCATCACCGAGGTGGAGCCGCAGCAGAAACTGCCCTTCGCCCCCGTGGCCACCGACGCCCCCAGTTGCTCCGAATGCGGCGGCCTCATGACCCGCAACGGCAGTTGCTATAAGTGCGAGAACTGCGGCGGGACCAGCGGGTGTAGCTAAAGCACAACTTGGAGGCGCCCAATCAGGGTGATCGACGGTGGTTCGATTTTGTCATTTCATGCGAAAGGCTACAAGGCTGGTTGCTGCCTCACTGTTCTGGCTTAACGCCGTATTTGTCGTCACGTTTCCCAGAGGGCCATTCAACGAATTTGCGGCAGCTGTCGGCCTTGCCCCATCCGAGTTTTGCCTCGCCGGATTCTTTCTCTCGGTCGCGCTTTTGGGTTTCTATGGTTTCTCTAAGTTCCTTGTCGACGTGGTATACGTTTATGCGTTCCCATTTGTCCTTATTTACTATGGGCTAAAGTGGCTCCTGAGGTTGACATGGAAAACTGCAAAAGTAATCGCGGCAATTGCACCGCCGCCAGCTAGTGCTGACAGTCCACTGCATCCGGTTTCTTTTCACTATTGCAGTGACCGCAGTAACAGTAAACAAAGTCTTCGCCGGCGTTGAGGAAAGGCTAACAGCGTTTACACGAAACCTAATAGGCAAGATTCTCTCGGTTCCATTGGATTCGAGTCCCGATCAAGAACTTACCAAGGTTGTCGCACAACTCGTCGGCATCAGGTTCGTTTCATTCTTTTTCCTCAAACGCAATGAAATTGTCTACGGCGTTCTAGCCATCGCTTCACTGGCGTATCTTTTCGTTTACTTGCGACTCGTAGTCCTATTCGCCTTTCTCTACCTCGGCTTTGCTAAGTTGCAAGGAATTCACTTTACGCTCCTAGATTCGGCTTTTACGGCGCTATTCATGCCGTTGACGTACGGTGACCTCCCGAGAAACTACTTCTTGAAGGGCATTGCCGGTGTTCAGTCACTTATGGTCTTGTTGATGGGGTTTGGAGCAATAAAGACGTATCTCGATCGGAGGGTTGAGGCCGTGAAGCAGGCGGCTGGTTTGGTTTGGGAGAAGCTCAATGAAGCCGACGTCCGAAGCCGGATTGATCATTTTTCGGTTCAGCACACCCCTACATCAGCTCCCCCCGCGAGCTGAAGCAAATCACCCCATCTTGCACGGTTGTGCGACGCATCGAACGCGGCAGGGCCGTCGCGCACGTTCTCCTCAATCCGAGTTACGCATTCCAAAATGTGCAATAGGTACTTCCGGTCGTCCTTCACAAAGGGACGGCTTCCTTGAGGATCGAATCACGAAGCAGCGGATGGAGTGACCTTGCGATCACGATGTCTACGCGCCGGCCCAGCGCGGTTTCTAGGTCGGTGAGCAAGCCGCCTGGAAACCACGGAGTCGTCGGGCCTACGATGTCGATCAACAGATCGACGTCGCTGTTTTCGCGCGCATCGCCGCGAGCTACCGAGCCAAACACACGCAGATTTCCCGCGCCGTGCTTGGCGGCGATCAATTGGATCTCGGATTGTTTCGCGCGCAGTACTTCCAGGGCGCTCATGGTTTCATTCTAGCTGCTTGCTAGCACGTCTTTGAATGTAGCTCAATGCGGATTTGTGTGAGAGAAATTCCCAGGGCTGCCCACGAACTCGGTGCTAGGATAAAGCTACGTGACAGACACGCAAATTCTGACCATCGCCGTCGCAACTGTGCTTAACATGATCGCCGTTCTGATCGGAATTCTGATCAACAACGCGCATCTGAGCGAGTTCAGATCTTCGATGGAGGCGCGTTTTAACGACCTGGATCGCCGCCTGGAAGATCGCTGACGTTATACTCTTCGACTGAAGATGGCCGCCGAACTCCAGCGCTGCTTCTGGGTTGCTCTCGACAAACCCTACTACGTCGAATATCACGACACCGAGTGGGGCGTCCCGGTGCATGACGACCGCCGGCATTTTGAGATGCTGATTCTCGAAGGCGCGCAGGCGGGGCTCAGTTGGGAAACGATTCTGCGCAAGCGCGAGCACTACCGGCGGGCGTTTGCCGGATTCGATCCCGCGAAGGTCGCCCGCTTCACTCCCGCGCGCATCGAAAAGCTGCTGCTCGATTCCGGCCTGGTGCGCAACCGTCTGAAGATCCAGAGCGCGGTGAAAAACGCGCGCGCGTTTCTCGCGGTCCAAAAAGAATTTGGAACCTTCGACGCCTACGTGTGGCGCTTCGTCGCGAACCAGCCGATCAACCGCAAGCGCAAGAGCCGCGCGGATGTCCCCGCGAAAACAGAGGAGAGCGACGCGCTCTCTAAAGACCTGCGGAAACGCGGATTCAACTTCGTGGGCAGCACCATCATATATGCCTACATGCAGGCCGTCGGCCTAGTGAACGATCACACCACGAATTGCTTCCGTGCCGCTGCTGCAGCGCCCTTCACCGCCTAACCAAATTCACCGAGCCACGTCTCTTTTGGTGGCTGGCGATAGTGCCCAGCCGGATCTCAAAAAATACAAAGAGAAACAGGAGGATTGACTTCAAT
>CAZDGT010000255.1:0-2792 GCA_964504905.1 uncultured Bordetella sp.
GTCGGTCATGGGATGCGTCGAAAACACTTTCGACATGGTCCCCGGCTTCTTCTTTTCCAGTGACTGGATCTTTTCAAAGAAGTCCACGAAGGCGGCGGGATCGTACCCGCTCTTATACATATATTCGAGGCCCAGCAGGTCGGCGTCCGATTCAAATCCCCGGGAGAACTTCAGGAAGCCCACGGGGATGGCTACGCTGGCCGCCTGGCGAATGCCATAACCCGTCCAGCCGCCCATGAAGATCAACGGAATGGTAGCCATCTGCGCGATCTGGCCGCGAGTTGCCTGCCGCGTGCCATGCCGCGCCGCCACATGAGCGATTTCATGCGCCATCACTCCGGCTAGCTCGGCTTCTGAATCCGCTTTCAAGATCAAGCCCGAGTTCACGAAAAAGAATCCGCCGGGCAGAGCGAACGCATTCACCTCTTCGGTGTCGATTACTTTAATAGTGAAAGGAACCTTGGCATCAGAGTTCCGCACCAGGTTTTGGCCCAGGCGGTTCACATACTCCGCGATCACGGGGTCATCGACAATCTTGGCCTGCCGCTCCACATCTTGCGCCAGCGCTTTGCCGAGCGCGATCTCCTTCTCGATCGAGTAGAAGTTTACGCCCTTGCCGACGTCCCGGTTGCCAATCTCATCCGGGTCTTTCTTCTTGTCCGCAGCCAACAGAGAGAAGGCCAGCAAGGACATTGCGGTGAGGGTGACAAGGCGGTGCATAGTGTTCCTCTACTTTCGAGTATACGCTTCTTGGACGCGCCTGGCGAACGAAAGATTACCCTTAATTTATGTACCGCGAATTCTTCCCCGTAACCCGAAATCTGGTCTATCTAAACCATGCCTCGGTAACCCCGCTTTGCCGCCCCGCGGCCGAAGCGATGCAGTGGTTAGCGCAGGACGCGCTGGATTGGGGATCGATTCACTACGACCAATGGTTGGAATGTTATGACGAGCTTCGCAGGAGCTCGGCGCGCCTGCTGAATGGCGCTCCAGAAGAGATCGCCATAGTCAAGAACACCTCGGAAGGCATTGCCACGGTGGCCATGGGTCTGGATTGGCGAGCGGGCGATAAGATCGTCGCTTTCGAAGGGGAGTTTCCAGCAAATCAATATCCCTGGCAGCGTCTTGAATCGAAAGGAGTTAATATTGAATGGCTGCCCGCCACGGCATCGCTTGAGCGCATTGATCAGGCGGCTCGCGGGGCTCGCTTCCTGTCCATCAGCTTCGTGCAATTCCTAACCGGCTTCCGCGCCGACATCGTCGGCATCGGTGAAGTCTGTCAGCGCCACGACGTCGTCTATTTTGTGGATGCCATCCAAGGACTGGGAGCGTTTCCGATAGACGTCCAGGCCGCGCATATCGACGCGCTGGCCGCCGACGGCCACAAATGGCTGGCGGGTCCCGAGGGCTGCGGCATCTTGTACGTTTCCCGCCGCTTGCAGGAACAGGTTGAGCCGGTCGAGTTTGGCTGGACCAACGTAGCGTCCTTCAACGACTACGCCAGCCGGGACATGACGCTGCGCCCCGACGCTGGCCGCTATGAGTGCGGAACGCTTAATACCGTGGGATGCTACGGCCTGCGCGCCGCCATCGATTTCCTGTTAGGCATTGGCGTCGATAAGATCGCGCCATTGATTCGCGGACTCGCCGGTCAGATTGTCGAAGGTGTTCGCCAGCGCGGCTACGAGGTTTTGGGAGTGCCCAACGCCGGTATCGTTAGCTTCCGCAAGCCGGGAATGGCGAGTGAGGCCGTCTGCGCCCACCTGCGCGCGCACTCAATCATCACGGCCACGCGCGCCGGTTGGGTGCGTGCCTCGCCACACTTCTACATCGCGCCCGAGGAAATCGAAAAAATGTTGAATCTGCTGCCGTGAAACAGGTTTTTACCCGTAAATAAACAGCAGCATGTCCCGCGTTGAGCGCAATGCGGCGGGCCACGGCTCAGGATCGACGTAGCTCAAGTGAAACAACTTGCCGTCGGTTGGGAACGTCCACTGGAACGTTACCTTGGCGCCCTGCGCGCACCCCACGCAGTCCCGGTTCTCGCCCGCCGGGAACGTTCCTGTGAAGTTCACCACCTGCACTCCCTGACTATTCCGCGAACTGTGCCATTGAGGATCGCGGAAAGCCATATCGAACGCCTTCCCAATCGTTGCGGCGGAGTATCCGCTCATCGTGCTTCCGCGGACTGTCTCTACGTAGTCCGTGACAGTATGTTGCACGGCGAGACTGTCCGTAGGTTTGGTAGCAGGAGCGGAAACCGTGACCGGTTGGGGCGACGAACACCCCGCCAGGAACAACAGCACCGGCAGACAAGCGGCCATCTTAAGAAAGTTCTGGAAGGGATTGGTAGGCATAGACACGTCTAGAGAGCCTATCGGCACAACGGAGCCGTTCCTCGCGGGTGTACGGCGTTTTAGCCGTGGCCTAGGTACATCAGCCAACTTAGGCCGAAGATCGCTGCCAGGAAGTAAACAAAGCATTGCACCGCATAACGCAGGCGCTCGCGGTCCGTGCGTTTGGTGATCACGCCCAGGACGGCGGAGGTAAACAGAGCGAAAAGAAGGGATGCCTCAAAATGCGACAAGTTCATTTTGGGCATTTTTAGTCCTTCTTCCCGGTGGCAATTTCCCAGACGTCCACCATCGCCAACAGATTCAGCAGACCGGCCGCCACTAGAAACTTAGTGCCGTAATCATGGACATGTCCGGCCATGTCCGGCTGTGAGTAGCCTAGCCAGACGGTGAGGAAATAGAGCACACCCGACAGCAGGTCGCCAATGAAGCCCCCGT
>CAZDGT010000256.1:0-2032 GCA_964504905.1 uncultured Bordetella sp.
CACCGTCCGCAGCCTGGGATATGTGCTCAAGGAATCGCCATGACCATTCGCACCCGGCTCAATTTGTGGTATTCGGTGGTTCTCTGTCTGGCCCTGCTCGTGATGGGAGGTTGGTGCTATAACGAATTCGTCGTGGAAAAACGCCATCCTGACCCCCAGGAATTACAGGAAGGCGGATCGGACTTCGATGAACTCATCTATATTCTGGGTGTCACGGTTCTGCCTGCGGTGGGATTGGCTTTGTTGGGAGGTTGGTGGTTGACCCGGCAGGCGCTCGCCCCCGTGTCGGCACTCACCGAGGCCGCCAAGCAGATCCACGACCGCAATCTGCATCAGAAACTTCCTCGCTCGGGCAACGGCGACGAACTGGATCAACTCACCGAAGTTTTCAACGCCATGACCGCCCGCCTCGACGCCTCCTTCCAGCGCATTCGTGAATTCACCCTGCACGCCTCACACGAACTCAAAACTCCGCTGACCGTGCTGCACGGGGAGATGGAAACCGCGCTGACCGAAGAACCATTGACCGCCGCGCAGCGCGAACGTCTCGCCAGCGAGTTGGATGAAGTCCAGCGGCTCGCCAAGATCGTGGACGGACTCACGCTGCTGACCAAGGCGGACGCAGGTCAGGTGAAGTTGAAATTCGAGCCGCTGCGCCTTGATGAAATCGTCCGCGACGTGTTTGCCGATGCGCAAATCCTCAGCCGCCCGCATGACGTGCAAGTGCAACTGGCAACCTGCGCGCCGCTCGTCCTCAAGGGTGACCGGCATCGTCTCCGGCAGTTGCTTTTGAACCTCGTGGACAACGCCATCAAATACAATCAGCCCAACGGTTCGGTTCAGATCGCCCTGACCAGCTCCGGCGCTTTCGCTGAAATGGTCGTCAGCAATACCGGGCCGGGCATTCCGTCCGAGGCGTTGCCGCGCGTTTACGACCGTTTCTTCCGCGCTGATCCCGCTCATAGTCCCACGGTGGACGGCTGCGGCCTTGGCTTGAGCATCGTCCAATGGATCACGTCGGCCCACAGCGGCACTATCGCGATTACTTCCGAACCCGGCATCAAGACCACGGCGACCGTGCGTCTGCCGCTGGCTGAAACCAAGGAGGCAAACGCATGAAACTCTGGCCGCTGTTGCTCGCAAGCGTTGTCTTCACCGGTTGCGCGCGCTTCACACCGAGACCGATCTCGCCAGAGGACAATGCGGCTCGCTTTGAGCAGCGTTCGCTGGCCGACGAATCCCTGCATCGCTACGCCGAAACCAATCTGCAACGCGTGTTCCCGACATGGCCGCCCGTCTCCTGGGATTTGGAAACGCTCACGCTGACGGCATTCTATTTCAATCCCGACCTCGCCGTGGCGCGGGCCAATTACGAGTCCGTCTCCGCTGGCAAAATCACCGCCGCGCAACGCCCGAATCCGACTGTCAGCGTCAGCCCGGTCTATAACACCACCACCGCGATTCCCTCGCCGTGGCTGGTCACTGCAACGCTCGACGTGCCGATTGAGACGGCTGGCAAACGCGGCTACCGCCGGGCGCAAGCCGCCCATTTGTCGGATGCAGCGCGCTTCACCCTAGCAAGCGCGGCTTGGGATGTGCGCGTCCGCCTGCGACGGGCGTTGCTCGAATCATGGTCAGCGGAGCGAAGTGAATCCCTCTTGCGGGAACAGCAGGACGCGCAGCAAACGATTGTTCGTCTGCTTGAAGCGGAACAGGCTGCGGGTGGAATCACTCCGGCGGAAGTTTCCCGCGAGCGCATGGCTTGGGAACAAACCAAACTCGCCCGGCTCGATGCGGAAAGTCGTCGCGCCCAGGCGCGTTCGCAACTGGCCGGAGTCATGGGCGTGCCCGCGTCCGCCCTCGACGGCATCAACATATCCTTCGCCGCCTTCGAGCAGCCTCCCGCCGAATTGCCCTCGCTGGAAGCCCGTCGCCGCGCGCTGCTGAATCGCAGCGATGTGCTGGGTGGGCTGGCGGATTACGCAGCCAGCGAATCGGCACTCCAGCTTGAAATTGCGCGGCAATATCCTGA
>CAZDGT010000257.1:0-3958 GCA_964504905.1 uncultured Bordetella sp.
CATTCTCCAAATGAACCATCACGATGAGCCACTCGTCGCGTCCACCTCTGGGATTGAAGGACACTTCAGAAGGAAGTGGAATACCTGCGGGAATCGGTTGCCTGGTCGCACAGGAACACAGTGTGAACACGATGAAAAGCAGGCCCGCCGCGCGGAGTTGCGACGAAGTTCGACCCGAATCCCCTGTCATGGCCTTGCCGCCGAAGGCGCTTAATTATTGGTCAGCGCCGGATTGTTGGCTCGCGGCCGGTCGGGCGGTCTGTCACCCGGCCCTGGTCCACGACGCGGGTCGCGGGCGCGCTGCTGTTGTTCCTTGAGGAGCTCGTCGAAACGGGCCTGCTGATCCGGAGATAAGACGTCTCGAAACGCCGCGGTGGTGCGCTGCATCTCGTCCTTGAGGAAGGGCGCCATCACCTTTCGCGTACGCTCCTGGCTTTCCTTGAGAACTTTTTCCACACGTCCGTGCTGTTCCGGGGTCAGGTCCAGGTCCCGGATCAGGCGCCGCAGAAGATTGTCGCGCATTCCCCCTGGGGAAACTTGCTGGATTGCGCGATTTGTGACCTGCTGCCAGGGAGGACGCGAGGGAGTCTGAGTTTGCCCGAAATGGCCGACCAGCAGGCCACCGGTCACCACGCCGGTGCCGAAGATCACCATGGTGGCGAGGATTACTTTCCAGGAATTCACTGCACGGATTCGGCCGGCGAATCCTGATCCGCGGCGGCTATCAGCGTGTTTTCAAATTGCTGCGACAAGTCCGTGGTGTTTGCGGGGGAGCTTGTCGAATAGAAGGACCACGCGCTAAGAAGCAGGGTGATCGCCACACAGGCTGCCGCGCCGCGCCAAAGCGCCTGAGCCCACTGCGTCCAATGGTCCACCAGCGGACGGGCGGCAAGGCGCGCCATGATGCGCCGTTCGAAGGCATAAGGGACCTGGTCGCCCGGCGGGTTGGCCCGCGCCGCAGCCATCAGTTTTCTTTGCAGTTCATCAACATTCATACAGCCTGCAGATATTCAGACGCCCCATGCGCGGGGCGGGTTACAGATACTTCTCTTTCGCGATTCTTGACAAGATTTTCTTCATTTCCGCCCTCGCGCGAAAGGCGCGCACCTTCACCAGCGGGACCGACCACCCGGTGAGCTCCGCGATTTCCTTGACCGACCGTTCCTCGATTTCCAGGAGGGTGATGATGAGTCGCGCGGGCGCTGAAAGCTGCTGCAACACCCGCTCCACCAGCAAACGGGCCGCGTCCGCCTTTTCTTCCGCCCAATCCGGCTGGCTCACAAAGCGCTCCAGCCAGTCGCCTTCGGGCTCGGACAGTTCCGAAAAGGTCGTCTCGCGATTGCGCTGATGGCTGCGCAGGAAATCGTAACAGGTCCGGACCGCCAGGCGCATCAGCCAATGTTCAAAGGGGGCTTCGCCGCGGAAGCTGGCCAGCTTCTCATAGGCCTTCAGCCACACCTCCTGGACGATGTCCTCCACCTCGCTTTCGCGCCGGGCGTAGCGCCGGGCGGTGGCAAACACGCGGGGCGAATACTTTGTCACCAACGGCTCGAAGCTGGCGGCGTCGCCTTTGAGCGCCGCCGCTATCAATTCAGCTTCGGTCCGTTCCATCCGCTTCAGTATGCCAAACCACCGTCGGTTAAGTCAAAAACCACCGGAAAACCTTGACAATAGCGGGTGCGCAATTTGGACTGAACGAAGCAGACCCATGCGCAAATTCCCACGTACCATAGCTGGTGAAATCATCTTCGCGTTAATTATTTTCGTTACCATCAGGGCAATGGGGGCACAGCCCACCCATTCCACTCAAGCCGCTGACCGTTCGCGCGCCTTCCGCGCCGGCGCCGCAACCAGCGTCATCACTCCCAGACTCGGCACGTCGGTCAATGGTTACTTCAATGATCGAACCGCGCACTTCGTTCACGACGAACTGCACGCGCGCTGCCTCGTGCTGGACAGCGGCGAAACGCGACTCGCCATTGTCGTCTGCGACAGTTGCATGATCCCGCGCGAAGTGATGGACGCGGCCAAGCGCCGCGTCGAGGAACGCACCGGGCTGTCTCCGAGCCACATCCTCATTTCCGCCACGCACACCCATACCGCGCCCACGTGCGCGAATCTATTTCAAAGCGAACCGGACCGTGATTACCAGTTGTTCCTCACGGAGCGGATCGCGGATGCCATCGTTCAGGCGATTCACAATCTGGCTCCGGCAAAAATCGGGTGGGGTTCGGGCACAGAGCCCAATCAGGTATTCAATCGCCGCTGGAAGATGAAGCCCGGTACATCGTTGCCGAATCCGTTTGGCGGGCAGGACCTGGTCAAAATGAATCCGCCGGTAGAGAGCCCGGACCTGGTGGAACCAGCCGGCCCCACCGACCCGGAAATTGCCGTTATCTCGGTTTTATCGGCCGAAGGCCGGCCCATCGCGCTCCTCGCGAATTATTCGCTCCATTATGTGGGCTCGGATCGCGACGACGAGATTTCGGCGGACTATTACGGCGCATTCGCCGAACGCGTCCAGCAACTCCTCGGAGCCGACCGCCTCGACCCGCCGTTTGTGGCCATCTTGTCCAACGGCACGAGCGGTGACATCAACAACATCAGTTTCCGGAAGAAGCGCGGACCGATGAAACCGTACGAGCAGATCCAGGTCGTGGCCGACGCGGTCGCGTCCCAGGCATCAAAGGCGTGCCTGGCGATGCAATACCACGATTGGGTTCCGCTCGGCATCAAGCAGACTGAAATCAAACTGGGCGTGCGCCTACCGTCGCCGGAGGAAATCACCCGTGCCGAAAAGATTGTGGCGGATGCGGGAACCCGTGGCCTGCATACGCCCGAGCAGGTGTATGCGCGCGAGACGGTTTTGATGAAGAGCTATCCGAAGGAAAAATCACTCATCATTCAGGCAATCCGCATCGGCGACGTCGGAATTGCTGCGATTCCATGTGAGGTCTTTGTGGAGGTTGGCCTGGCCATCAAACGGCAGAGCCCCTTCCCACAATCATTCACCATCGAACTTGCCAATGGCTGCAATGGCTACCTCCCGACGCCAGCCCAGCACAAGCTGGGCGGCTATGAAACCTGGCGCGCGCGGTCGAGCTATCTCGAGGTCGAAGCCTCCGACCGAATCTTCCAGACGGTCATGGCGTTGCTGGCGAGGCTCAAGGATTGAGCCTCCTCCCGCGCGGGCGAAAAGACGGGGCGACCCGCCCTTCGCGCTATTGCTGCTGCACGATGTTGTTTTGAATCCCCTGAACTCCCTTGGTGAACATCGCGAAATTCTTCGCCCGCTCCCGCTGTTGCCAGGTATGGACGTAACCTTTCAGCTCGGTGTTTCCCTGGGCGGTGTATACTTCCACCTCCGGATAAGCAAAGATGGTATCGCAAGCCAGAGCCTTCGCCACCCGTTTGGATACTTCCACATCCTGCGCGGTTTCTCCACCGTAGCGGTGGGCCGCACAGCCGCTTAGCAGCATCGTTGAAGTTCCGAGACCGAGCGCCAATAGTGAAATAGTTTTTCCTAATTTCATGACTCCACTCTACACCGGGGTTGCACGGATTCAATACGGACAGGCCAATATCCGCACAAGTACGGACAAAACGCGCCCCGCCCGGAGCACCGGCCGTGGTCACTGCCGGGGGTGAAACTTGCGATGCACGTCCCGCAGGCGGCTGCCTGCCACGTGTGTGTAAACTTCTGTCGTGCTGATGCTAGCGTGGCCCAGCAATTCCTGAATCACCCGCAAATCGGCCCCGTGCTCCAGCAGGTGGGTCGCGAAACTGTGCCGCAGCATGTGCGGGGTCACGTTTCGTTCGATGCCGGCGCGGCCGACGCGTTGCTTGACGCGCAACCACAACGTCACCGCTGCAAACGGCGTGCCCCGTTTGGTAAGAAACACATTGGCTGGCGAGCGCGGTGTCACGAGGGCAGGGCGACCGGTTTGAAGATATCGTT
>CAZDGT010000258.1:0-23042 GCA_964504905.1 uncultured Bordetella sp.
CGGCGGGGCAACGTGCAAGGTATTGGTGTGTTAGCCTTTTAACATATGCTGCGAAGCATTTCCGCCCCTGGTCTTTTCGGGGAATTTGTGTGGCGGTGGTGCTTAGTTCGGTTCCGCGGATGGTCGCGGGGATGATTGAAGAGCGGACTCTGTCGTCGGTTGTAACTTACTTCAAGATCATGCGGTTTGCAGGATTGTGCCTGGTCTCTCCGGGGCGTGTAAGAAACGCTGCAGTTGCGGGTTTATAACTCTATAAGCATGATTCAAAAAGACTTAGTTTCGGTAACGTTGGTGACCTACAATAGTGGACGCTTCATCCGGCGCTGCCTGGAGTCGGTCCTCGAGCAGCAATATCCCCATCTGGAAGTCATCGTTATTGACAACGCTTCCACCGATGGCACCGCGGATATTTTGGAACAATTCGCGCACAAATGCACCATCCATTACAACCAGGAAAACATTGGATTTGCGGCGGCGCAGAATCAGGCCATCGCCATTTCACAGGGGGAATGGGTGCTGGCGCTAAACCCCGACGTCTTGTTGCTGAAGGACTTTATTGAGGAATTGGCGATGGCGAGCGCCATGGACCCGAAGATAGGCACCGTTTGTGGCAAGCTGCTCAGCATCAGCGCCACCTTCGATTTGCCGGAAGAGCAGTTGGTGGATTCGACGGGCATCTATTTCACACCCATGCTTCGCCACCTGGACCGCGGCAGCCAGGAACCCGACCGAGGCCACTACTTGAATTTTGAGTACGTATTCGGCGCCACCGCCGCGGCAGCGCTCTATCGCCGGAAGATGATCGACGATATTTCGGTCCAGGGCGAGTTTTTCGACTCGGATTTCTTCGTTTACCGTGAAGATGCCGACGTGGCATGGCGCGCCCAGCTACTGGGCTGGCGGTGCCTCTACACGCCTCGGGCCTGTGGCTACCACGTCCGCAACGTCTTGCCGGGAAAGCGGCACGCGCTCCCAGCCGAGATCAATATGCATTCGGTGAAGAACCGGTTCCTGATGCGAATCAAGAACATGACGCCCGATTTGTATCGGCGCAACTGGCTTTCCATCACCGGCCGCGATCTGCTGGTCATAGGCGCGTGCCTGCTGCGCGAACACTCTTCCCTCAAGGCTTTCGGATTCGTCCTGCGCCATTGGAAGAGTGTAGTAGCGAAGCGCCGCGACATCATGAGCCGGCGGCGGGTCATGGACGATGACCTCGCCAGTTGGTTTTCTTTCCAGCCGGTAAGCCGCCCTGCACCCAAGCCGGGCGCCAGTGTGCGCGTGCGCAGCGCTCGCACCTAAAGGCTTCCCAAGCCAGTGCGCTTTGCAATTGTTGGCACTCGCGGCATTCCGGCGCACTACGGCGGTTTTGAGACTTTCGCCGAGGAACTTTCCACCCGCTTGGTCGAGCGCGGTCATCAAGTGACGGTATATGGCCGCGAACGAAGTCCCGAGCCCGTTTATCGTGGAGTTCGGCTTCAGTACCTGCCCACGATTCGCCACAAGTATTTCGACACCATCGCGCACACTTGTCTTTCTACGTTGCATCTGCTGGGCTCGCGCTACGATGCGCTGCTTTATTGCAACGCAGCCAATGCCATTTTCACGTGGATGCCGCGCATTCTCGGAATGCCGGTTGCTTTGAACGTCGATGGCCTGGAGCGACATCGCAAGAAGTGGAACAGGCTGGCGAAGACCTGGTACCGCTTGTCCGAGTGGCTGGCGACCTGGATGCCGAACACGGTCGTGACCGACGCCCAGGCGATTGCCCAGTACTATCACGAACGTTACCGCCGCGATTCGGTGATGATCCCCTACGGAGCGGAACTGGGGCCGGTAGCCACAGCGGATGTCCTCCCGAAGCTGGCACTCGAACAGAAGAAATATTTTCTGTATGTAAGCCGCATGGAGCCGGAGAATAACGGATTGCTGGTGCGCGAGTCGTTTGAACGCGTCGCGACGGATATGAAGCTTGCGTTGATCGGCGACGCTCCCTACGCCGCGGAATATATCGCCCAGGTTCGCGAAACACACGACCCCCGCATCGTGATCCCCGGCGCCATTTACGGACAGGGTTATCGCGAGTTGGGCTCCCACTGTTTTGCCTACATCCACGCCACCGAGGTCGGTGGCACGCATCCGGCTCTGATCGAAGCCATGGGCCGCGGCGCGTTGACACTGTATCTCAATACGCCGGAGAACGCCGAGGTTGCAGAAGGCGCGGGCCTGCCGTTCACACACGAGGATCTGCCCCGCGTCATCGAACACGTGCTCTCTTACAGTGAAGAGGAATGCGAATCCTGGCGCGCGCGCGCCATCGAACGAGTGCGATCGCGCTACAGTTGGGATGCCGTGACCGATGCGTATGAGAAACTTCTGAAGGGACTCGCCACGGGCTGACATAGATGCGGAGTTGGGTAGAAATATCGCTAGGGCAGATTCGCGCGAATTTTCGTGCGGTCAAGGCTCTGGTAGGTGAATCCGTCGAGGTCATGCCGGTGGTAAAGGCCGATGCCTACCGCCATGGCGCGGTGGCCGTCTCCCACGCCCTCGAAACGGAAGGAGCGCGCTGGCTGGCGGTCTCTAACGTCGAAGAGGGCATTGCATTGCGCCAAGCGGGAACCCGGGCGCGCATCGTCGTGATGGCCGACTTTCTCGAGGACGAGCGCGAGGCGTTGGCGACGCATCACCTAACACCGGTTATTCATTCGCTCGAAGATCTCTCCGCGGTGCGTGTACCGTATCACCTGAAGATCGACACTGGCATGAACCGGTTAGGAACCAGCGCCGCGCCGGAAGAAATCGCCCGCGCCGTGGCAGCGGTGCCGGTACCGCTAGAAGGCCTGATGACGCACTTCGCCTCCTCCGGCAACTATGAGAGCAAACAGACCGAGGACCAGATCCGCCGCTTTGAAGCTGTGATCCAGGGTTTGCACCGCGCAGGCATAACGCCGCGTTACATCCATTCCTCGGCCACTACCCCCATCGCATATCGCCGCCGCGAAGCTTGGGGCAATCTGGTGCGGCCCGGCCACGCAATCTATGGCTATGTCTCCCCGGCACGCGGCGCACCGACCAGAGTTCTGAACGTAGCTCCGGCTCTGACCTGGAAAGTTACCGTGCTGGAAGTGAAGGACGTCGAAGCCGGGGCCTTGATCGGCTATGGCGGGATTCATCGCGCTGCGCGCCCGATGCGCATCGCAGTGCTGGCCGCCGGTTACGCCGATGGCATCCCCCACCGTTTAGGCAACCGCGGCTATGTGATTGTAAAGGGCAAGCTGGCGCCTGTGGTGGGAGCAGTTTCGATGGATCTGTCTACGATCGACGTGACGGGCTGTCCGGATCTCAAGGCGGGTGAGGCGGTAACACTGCTCGGCTCGGAAGGCGGCGCTTCCATCAATGCCCAGCAGATGGCTAAGTGGGCGGGAACGATTTCCTACGCGGTGTTATGCGGAATTCACGCGCGCGTTAAGCGGGTTTACATCGACTGATCCGCGAGCCGCTCTGCCTATTTCCACTCCCAAATTCTGCCGATAGGCCGGTATATGGAGAGGTCTGTCCCGCGGAAGCTTGAGCGCATCATCGGGCCCTTGCCAGGGCAACGCGAAGCCCGCGCATTCAGCTGGATGGCGCTAGTCGCCGGCTTTATTGCTTGCGGCGTATCGCTCTACTACGGGTTTAAGGGCGAGACCTTTATGGGCCGGCCCATGGGGAGCGACTTCGTCCAGTTTTACGCTGCGGGCCGGGTTCTCAACCAGCATCAACCGGCACGGCTCTACGACATTCCCGACTTTTCCCGGCTGCAACATGAAATTGTGCCGGAGATGTCGCCAACTCAAATGCTGATCTTTGCGTATCCCCAGGCGCTGGTTCAGTTGTTCCGTCCGTTCGCACTGCTGCCCTACAAGTGGGCGTACTGCGCATGGCTGGTATTTTCACTGGCGCTGTATGCCACAGGCCTCTGGCTGCTTTTCCGAAACCGGGCATGCGACAGCTACCGCCAAACTGCGTTTCTGCTCTCTCTTTCGGCTCCCATGTACACGCTCGAAACCTGGATCGGCGGCCAGCTCTCGGTACTTACGTTTTTCGCGATGGTTCTGTTTGTCTGTTGTTTCGAAAACCGCTGGTTGGTCCTGGCAGGCCTAGCGCTGGGATTGGCTTCTTTCAAACCTTCGCTGATCGCAATCCCGGCGGCGATGATGTTGGTGAGTGGATCATGGCGGATGTTGGCGGGCCTATGCACCAGCGGGGCGCTGATGGTCGCAACGTCCATTGCAACGGCTGGTGTGGATGGTTTTGGACTTTGGCTCGGCCGCATGAAGGTCTTCAGTGCGATCGCGACCAGCAACGAGTCGATCCTTCGTCGCACGAAATATGTAGACCTGAACTCATTCTTCACAATTCTGCTGGGCGGAAATTCCGTGGCCCGCGGGATCGCCACGGTCTGCACTCTAGCGGCGTTCTCTATTCTCGCGTGGACGTGGTGGAAGAACCGCCACAGATCGCAAGAAGTCCAGCGCTATTTGTGGGCGGCCACAATCACGTGGACCCTCATGATCAACATCTACGTTCCGGTCTACGACACCATACTCCTGGTGCCGGCGATTGCGTTGGTATCGCGATCTCTGGCTATCCGCAGCGAGCAGAAGCGGGCCACGTTACAAGTCTGGCTGATTGTGTTGTGGCTGGCGCCGTGGTTTACCCAATCCTGGGCGGACTACCTGCGCTTTCAGGTGCTCACCGTGATACTCGCGGTATTCGGGTATTGGACTCTGACTCTGCTACGCACGCGCTCAACAGCGGCGATATCCGTTCCGCGAGAAGATTCTATTCTGGACGCGGCTTAAACTCTAGACGTCCAGATTGCGGACATCGAGCGCGTTGTCTTCGATGAACTTGCGGCGAGCTTCGACGTTTTCGCCCATCAGCGTGGTGAAGATCTCATCGCTCTGCACGATATCTTCGAGCGACACTTTGAGCAACGTGCGGGTGTCGATGTTCATCGTGGTTTCCCACAACTGCTCGGCGTTCATTTCACCCAGACCTTTATAGCGCTGGATAGTGACTTCACGCATGCCTTCGTTCTTCACGTGGTTCAATAGCTCACGCCATCCGGCGATGGACTCGCGATGGCTGTCGCCGCGAACAACCACGAACGGCGGCTGATTGTGCTTACCGGCCTGCTTAGCTAGCGTGCGCAAGCGGCGATACTCAGGCTGCCCGGCAAGCTCCAGGTTTACGGCGCGTTCGGCGTTGGTGGGGTCTTTGAAGGTCACCATCCAGGCCGAGTGCTCTTCTTCGTGCTTAATCTCGGTATCGATCTTCAGCGCCTTCAGCGCTTCATAAACCGGCTGGAGGTGTGCTTTGTCGGCAAAGTCGGCCTTGGTGTCAATCGCGAGGCCCGGGTCCGCCAGCACTTCCACCACTCGCGGGTCGCGCAGACGGCGCTCCATGCGGCGCCAGGCCAGTTGCAGCTCATCGAGCGACATCAGGTAATTGCGTAGCTCGGTGCTTTCCAGAATCGTCTTGCCGCCCGGTCCCACTTCGACTTTCAGGTTTTCGGTGGCGCGGCGCAGGATCTCCCGCGTGAATTCCTTGTCGTCCTTGATGTACTTCTCGCTCTTGCCCTTCTTGATGCGGTAGAGCGGCGGCTGCGCAACAAAAATATTGCCGCGCTTGATTAGCTCCGTCATGTGGCGGAAGAAAAACGTCAGCAGCAGTGTGCGAATGTGCGAGCCGTCCACATCCGCGTCGGTCATGATGATGATCTTGCCATAGCGGATCTTGGCTGGATCGAAGTCGTCCTTGCCGATGCCCGCGCCGATGGCGGTGATCATGGCCCGAATTTC
Organism: uncultured Bordetella sp.; assembly: GCA_964504905.1. GTDB lineage: Bacteria > Acidobacteriota > Terriglobia > Bryobacterales > Bryobacteraceae > Palsa-187. The sequence goes on from CAZDGT010000258.1 coordinate 5,850, forward strand.
TTCGTGGCCCAGCATCTTGTCGTAGCGAGCTTTCTCGACGTTCAGGATCTTGCCTCGCAGAGGCAGAATCGCTTGATAGCGGCGGTCGCGGCCGCCCTTGGCAGTGCCGCCGGCCGATTCCCCTTCGACCAGGAATAACTCACAGCGGTCCGGATCGCGCTCCTGGCAATCGGAGAGCTTGCCCGGCAGGCCTCCGGAATCGAGCGCTCCCTTGCGGCGCGTGAGATCGCGAGCCTTACGTGCCGCTTCGCGCGCGCGAGCCGCATCGATCGCCTTCGACACGATCTTCTTCATCACCGAAGGATTCTTATCGAAGAACTCGCCCAGCTTTTCATTGATGAGCTGGACCACATAGCCCTGAATATCGGAATTGAGTTTGCCTTTGGTCTGGCCTTCGAACTGAGGCTGCGGCAGTTTCACGCTGATCACCGCAGTGAGTCCTTCGCGCACGTCGTCGCCGGTGAGATTCTCTTTGACGTCCTTGAACAAACCGGCCGCTTGTCCAGCCGCATTGATGGTGCGGGTCAGGGCGCTGCGGAAGCCGCTCAAATGGGAACCGCCATCCACGGTGTTGATGTTGTTCGCGAAGCTGAATACGGTCTCGCTATAGGAATCGTTGTATTGCAGCGCCACTTCCATGGTCAGGACGCCGTTCGGCAGATCGCGCTCGCCTTCGAAGTAAATCGGCTTGTCGTGCAATACATTCTTGCCCTTGTTCAGGTGCTTGATGAACTCGGCGATGCCACCGACGAATTGGAACTCGGAAACCCGCGCCGGTTCTTCACGCTCATCGGTAAGCGTGATCTTCAGGCCTTTGTTCAGAAATGCCAGCTCGCGCAACCGCGTGGCCAAGGTGTCGAAGTTGAACTTTGTCGCGTCCATGATGGACGAGTCGGGCTTGAAGGTGACCTTGGTTCCGGTTTTTCGGCCGGCTTTACCAGTGCGCGTTAAATCGCCTTTGGGAATGCCGCGCGCATATTCCTGCTCCCAGGTCGACGATGCCGTTTCGCCCTTGGCTGGACGCCAGATTTCGAGCTTCAACAATTCCGAAAGCGCGTTCACGCAGCTCACGCCCACGCCGTGCAAGCCGCCAGACACTTTGTAGGAATTGGAATCGAACTTGCCGCCGGCGTGCAGTTTGGTCATCACGACCTGCGCGGCCGACACGCCTTCCTCTTCGTGCATATCCACGGGAATGCCGCGACCGTTGTCCACTACGGTGACTGAATCGTCCTCGTGAATAGTGACATTCACTTCCGAAGCGTAGCCAGCCAGCGCCTCGTCTACGGAGTTGTCAACAACTTCGTAGACCAGGTGATGCAGCCCGGCTTCGCCAGTTGATCCGATATACATCGCGGGCCGCAGGCGCACCGCCTCCAGCCCTTCGAGCACTTTAATACTAGTGGAATCGTATACCGCGGATACGTCGTTTGTTGCCATGCGCTCCCTGCTTAAACTCAAATCCTCATCGGCATAATCACGTAGCGATAGTTGTCGGCCTTCTCGCCGCCCGGCCGAAGCTCGCCCGCGCTATGCGGATCCTTGAACCAGAAACTGATCTGGTCGGTTTGCACTACGCGCAGGAAATCGATCAGATACTGCGCATTAAACCCTATCTCGACGGCAGTGCCGTTGTAATCCGCCGGGATGCTCTCTTCACTCTCTCCGGTTTCCGACACCGAGGAGTGTACTTTTACTTCGCCATCGCCTACACGCACACGGATAGCCCGCGAACGCTCGTCGGAGAATTGCGCCACACGTTCAATGGCGGCACGGAACTCCTCGCGCTGCAACGTAACCGAATTCGGCTGGTCTTTCGGAAGTACACGTTCATAGTCCGGAAAGTTGCCGGTTAGTTTACGGCTCAGTAAGAGTCGCTCACCCAACTTGAAAAATAAGTGATTCTCATCGCCCGAGAATTGCACCATCGCGGCCGGATCTGAATCGTTAGCCAATTTTTGCAGCTCGAGCATGGCCTTCCGCGGTAATAGCGCGCGAAATGCAGTGGTTACGCCAGGCAGCTCATCGGCGCTTTCCACCATCGCCAAACGGTGGCCATCAGTCGCCACCATCACAATCCCGCCCTTGCGCAATACCAGTAATGCACCGTTCAGTGTGAAGCGAGATTCCTCGCTCGAAATCGCGAATACTGTTTTGCCGATCATCGCGCCCAACACACCGATTGGGATCTCCGCGAGCTGCTCCGGCATCTCCGGCAGTTCGGGAAAACTATCGCGCGACATTCCCGCGATGCGCGTCTTGGAGCGGCCCGAAACTAGGTTTGCCCAGTGATTCTCGCCCACCTTGACTTGCACGTCGGAGTCGGGCAACAGGCGCACGTAATCCAGCAAGCGTCGCGCGGGAATGGTTCCCGCGCCAGACTTTTTTACGCGCGCGGGACACGAGCAACGAATCCCCAATTCAAGATCTGTCGCAGTAAGTTGAATGCGATCTCCGTCCGCTTCCACCAGCACATTCGACAAAATAGGAATGGTGGTTTTCTTCTCAACTACGCCTTGCGAGAGGTTCAGTTCCCGCACCAGATCGGCCCTACTGACGGTGAATTCCATGCACGGTTCCTTCGCGATTATTCTCTCTAGATCTCTCTCTCAATAGATTGGAAGGAGAACCAGATTCATAGGGGCTGTTGAAACGTTGATTTCTTTCTAAATTATAGCAAGATCGTAGGGTTAAAGTCATCACAAGTTGTGGGTTCCCAGGTTGACTTCGCTGTATGATTCACGCCACCCCTTTTCCTCCACAGCGGTCCACAGCCTTTCACACAGTCACTTTGAGGAAAAGTCCAAAAAGCTTAATGGATAGTATCAATTATGCTGTGGATCAAGCGGTTCAAATCCGCATTCTTCTGGCGCAGATTGTCGATTTTATGGATGGAATGTAACACCGTTGTGTGGTGCTTGCCTCCAAACATACGTCCGATCTCGGGCAGGGACGAATGTGTCAGTTCCTTGATCAGGTACATCGCGATCTGCCGGGGATAAGCGATCTTCTGCGTGTTGCTCTTCAGCTTCAACTGGGCCGCCTGGAGCTGGAATTGGTCGGCGACTGCGCGCAGGACCGAATCCATCGTGATACGCTTCTCCTGGCCGGGGATCAAATACTTCAGAACCTGTTGCGCCCTCGCCAGTGTGATGGGTGTTCCCATCACGGAAGAGAAAGCCACCAGCTTGACCAGTGCGCCTTCCAATTCGCGAACATTTGACTTCGTCTTTGTGGCGATATAAACCCGCACGTCTTCGGGCAATGTGACGCCTTCGAATTCAGCTTTCTTATCCAGGATCGCCATTTTGGTTTCAAGATCCGGCGGCTGGATGTCCACCATCAATCCCCACTCGAAGCGCGAGCGCAGACGATCCACCAAACCAGGCGTGCTCTTCGGGGTGGAGTCGCTCGATACTACGATTTGCTTCTGGTGCTCATAGAGTTCATTGAACGTGTGGAAGAACTCTTCCTGCGTTCGTTCCTTGCCGGCCAGAATATGGATGTCGTCGATCAGCAGCACATCGGCGGAACGATAGTAGCGATGGAAGGCCGCCATACGATCGCTCTTGATGCAGTTGATCATCTCGTTCATGAAGCGCTCGCTGGAGGTATAGACCACCCGCATCGCCGAATACTGCTCCGTCAGCGCCGTGCCAATGGCGTGCATCAGGTGGGTCTTGCCCATACCCGATCCACCATAGATGAACAACGGATTGTAGCTGCGGGACGGGCTGTTCGCCACGGAGCGAGCCGCCGCGTGCGCGAATTGATTGCAGGAGCCCACCACATAGTTATCGAATCGGAACTTCTGGTTCAGTTGACTGGTGGGAGATCCAAATAGTGGTTCTTGTGCAGTGGCGGAACTCGTTGACACCCCACCAGTTGCGCGCGGCGTGTAAATCACGCGTTCCACCGGAAGATTCAACTCGCGAATGGTCTGGCGGACGTCCTCGGCGTATTCCTGCTCCATCCACTCTTTGGTGACCTGGTCTGGTACGGACACCCGTAGGGAACCGTCTTCCGATCCATCGAAAGAGGTCCGCGTCACCCAATCCTCATAGGCCCGCAGACTGATCTTGGTGGTCAGCCGGGCCTTAATTTGCTCCCATGCGTTGGCTACTGCTGTCGCTTCTCCAGTCACATTGCCCTCCGGCGCACAAAATCCCCACAAGATTTCCACAGTGTGTGGAAAACCTGTACTGTCTTACCGATTCTGTCCTTGGAATCGTCTTGCTCAGGCGGTTGCCAACGGGGTGTACTGGCTGGCTCTCCGTCTTTCGCGGAATTCAAGAATAGCACAAAAAATCATTGTGCAAGAACTAAGTTTATATTTTTTAAACCCATTTTTTTCAATAGGATATGGGAGATTCTATAAAACACAGAACATTTAATGAATATCGCGTTTCAACGCATCTGAAACGCATTTGACAATCCACGTTTGGGGCGCGACAATGGGGTCCTGTCCTGCCAGACGCGGGAGTAACTCAGCTGGTAGAGTGCGACCTTGCCAAGGTCGATGTCGCCGGTTCGAATCCGGTCTCCCGCTCCATTTTCCAAAGTTTTCGGAACACAAGCCCCCGGATTCCGTATAACAGCCAAGAGCCCCCGATGGCATACTGGCCTTATCGCCTGCGCGAAATCATACGGCGTCTCTCCTGGAACGCCGGATTCGCCTCGGTCGCGGTTCTAACGATCGCGCTTGGGATTGGCGCAAACACGGCGATTTTTGGCGTGATCAATGGCGTTCTGCTGAAGCCGCTCCCCTATCCCAAGCCGGACGAACTGGTGGGTATGTGGCACACAGCTCCAGGCATAAATATCCCCGACCTCAATCAGGCGCCATCGAATTACTTCACCTACCGGGAGCAGAATCGGACCCTTGGGGACATGGGTTTGTACACGCAGAGCGGCGCCACTATTACCGGCCTGGCCCAGCCGGAGAGGGTGCAGGCCATCAAGGTAACCGATGGAATCCTGCCCATCCTGGGCATCCCACCGGTGCTTGGGCGTTGGTTTGAGCGCAAGGACGACCAAGCGGGGAGCCCGAAAACTGTGGTGCTGGCTTACGGCTACTGGCAACGCCAATTTGGCGGGGAGCGCTCCGTGATCGGGCGGCGCATTTTGATAGACGGCCAAGCGCACGAAGTGATTGGCGTGATGCCGCGCGAATTCCGCTTTTTGGATTACAAATTTTCGATGCTGCTGCCGATGCAGCTCGACCGCAACAAAACGTTTCTCGGCAACTTCAGCTATCGGGGAGTCGCGCGGATGAAGCCGGGCGTGACAGTGACGCAGGTGAACGCCGATGTCGCGCGCATGCTGCCCGCTGTGCTGACGGCGTTTCCGCCGCCGCCCGGGTTTAGCGCACGCATGTTCGAGCAAGCCAAGATCGGTCCCAATGTGCGTCCCTTCGCGAAGGATTTGACCGGCGATGTCGGTTCAATTTTGTGGGTGTTAATGGGCACGGTCGGTCTGGTATTGTTGATCGCCTGCGCGAACGTGGCCAACCTGATGTTGGTTCGTGCTGAGGCGCGGCAGCAGGAGCTGGCGATCCGCTCGGCACTGGGCGCGGGATGGAATCGCATTGCCGGCGAGCTCCTCTCGGAAAGTATCGTTCTGGGACTATTGGGCGGAGCCGCCGGAGTGGGCCTGGCATATGCCGCGTTAAAGCTGCTGGTAGTGCTCGCACCCTCAGGCCTCCCGCGCCTCGACGAAATTTCGATCGACACCCCCACGATTCTATTTGCGCTGGCGACTTCCGTCGTGTCAGGCCTTCTCTTTGGGCTTATTCCTGTGCTGCGCTACGCGGGTCTTCCGCCGGCTTTGAATTTGCGGCAGGGAAGCCGATCGTTCAGCCAGAGCCGCGAGCGTCACCGGGTCCAGAATGCCCTCGTCGTCTTTCAAGTGGGCTTGGCGCTGGTTCTGGTGATCGGTTCCGGCTTGATGATCCGCACGTTCTGGGCCTTGCAACGGCAATCTCCGGGGTTCACGCGGCCGGAACAAGTTCAAATCGTGCGGATCGCCATACCGGAGTCGGAGGTGAAGGATCCCCAGGGCGTGCCCCGGATGCAACAAGCGATCCTGGAAAAACTGCGCCAAATTCCGGGAGTTTCCGATGCTGGAGCCTCCACAAGTATGACCATGGATGGACGCACTAGCAATGACCTCTTGTTTGCGCAAGACCGCAACTATGCGGAAGCCGAGCTGCCGCCCATCCGCCGCTATAAAACCATTTCCCCCGGGTTCTTTCAGACGGTGGGCAATCCATTGATCGCCGGCCGCGACCTTACCTGGACCGATATTTATAATTTCACCCCCGTGGTGATCGTTTCCGAAAATCTTGCTCGGGAATATTGGGGCACCTCGACGGCTGCTTTGGGCAAACGGGTTCGGGAAAATAACAAGAGCGACTGGCGCGAGATCGTCGGGGTGGTCGGCAACGAACTGGACGACGGCGCCAACAAAAAAGCTCCCACGATTGTGTATTGGCCGCTGATGACGAAACAATTCTGGGGCGATCCCATACACGTCATTCGGTTTCCCATGGCGTTTGCACTGCGAACCCCGCGCGCCGGCAGCGAGCAGCTGGCGGCTGAAATGCGCCAGGCCGTGTGGTCAGTGGATCCGAATCTGCCGGTAGCCGATGTCGGCACGCTGGAAGAGACTTATAGGAAATCGATGGCGCGAGTCTCCTTCACAATGGTGATGCTGGCGCTGGCGGGCGGCGTGGCGCTGGTGCTGGGGATGATCGGGATCTACGGAGTAATCTCCTACTCGGTGAAGCAACAAACGCGCGAGATTGGAATCCGCACAGCATTGGGGGCGAGCGAACCCCAAGTGGTGAAGATGTTCGTCTCCCGCGGATTGCGCCTGGCGGTAGTGGGCGTCGCGCTGGGTCTGGCAGGCGCGGTGGTGTCCACCCGGCTGATGGCATCGTTGCTGTTTGGCGTGAGCACGCTCGATCCTGCGACGTACGCCACGGTGGCGGCCGCTGTCATCGTTGCCGTCGCTGGCGCCAGCTATGTGCCTTCGCGGGGTGCTGCCAGAGCGGTGCCGCTCGACGCGCTGCGGGCAGAATGAAGACTATACTCCTGCACCTATATGCATACTTCTATAAATGCTGTATTTCCCGTATGATGGAGGGGATACGCCAAATAAGTGAAACATTTTTGAGGTTTCTGCGTATGTCTTGTGAAAGCCGATTCGTGAGCTCCTATGGACGTTAAGCGCGAAGGCGTTGCCAAGAGAAAAATCATCCGCCGGGCGTTGTACCTGGTGGTGATCCTAGCCACTGTGGCGGTGGCGGGCTGGCGGGTCAGCCTGGTCAAACCCGCCGTTCCGGTTGTTGAGGCCGCCACCATCTGGCCCGATACCGTGAAGCGCGGTCCAATGGTGCGCGAAGTGCGGGGCTTGGGCACCCTGGTGCCAGAAGATATCTTGTGGTTCCAGGCCGCCTTCGATAGCCAGGTGAGCCGAATCCTGGCCCGCTCGGGAGACGACGTCAAGCCCAACACGGTTTTGTTGGTGCTCTCCAATCCCCAGATGGAAGCCGACGCCGTCGATTACGAATGGCAGACCAAGCAGGCCGAAGCCAATCTTGCCGATCTGCGGGTCCGTTTGCAGAGCCAAACCTTTGATCAGCAGTCCGCAGTCTCCGCGTCGCAAAGCGAGTTGAAGCAGGCCGACATCAACAAAGATAAAGAAGAGCAGTTGTTCAAAGCGCAATTGGAGCCGGAAATCAACGTGCGCCTCGCGGTGGCTAAATGGGAACAGGCGTCCAGCCGCTTCCAGATGGAAAAGCAAAAGCTGGACATTATGAAAGAGTCCGTTCAAGCGCAGATTGAATCGCAGAAGGTTCAGATCGAGAAGCTGCGCGCTACTTACAAGCTCAAGAAGAAACAGGTGGATGAACTCACGGTCCGCGCCGGAATCTACGGCCGCATGCAGGAAATGACTTTGCAGGTCGGACAGCGCATGAAACCCGGCGACGTGCTGGCGAAGGTCGCGCAGCCGCGAAAATTGATGGCACGTCTGCAAATCCCCGAGACGCAAGCCAAGGACATCCTGCTGGGTCAGAGCGCGCAGATCGATACGCGCAACGGGATTATCCGCGCGCATGTGATGCGCATTGATGCGTCCATCGTGAATGGAACGCGTGCGGTCGAGTGCAAGCTGGAGGGCCCGCTCCCTAAAGGCGCCGTGCCAGACTTGAGCGTCGACGGCACCATTGAAATCGAGCGCCTGGCGGACGTGCTCTACGTGGGACGTCCAGTATTCGCGCAGCCAGGTGGCGCCGGAACGCTATTCCGCATCGATGCGGACGGCAAAGGCGCGGAGCGTGTCCCGGTGCATTTTGGGCGCGCCTCGGTCAACGCCATCGAAATCGCCGACGGATTGAAGGCCGGTGACAAGGTGATCCTTTCGGACATGGCGGCACAGGAACAAGCCTCCCGCGTCCGTTTGAACTAGGGGGGAACTAAATTCATGTCCGAACCGCTCATCCACCTGGAGAGTGTTACTAAGGTTTTTGTCACAGATGAAGTGGAGACTCATGCTCTCGCGGGCATCCACATGGATATCCACAAGGGCGAATACGTTTCGATTTCCGGCCCGTCAGGCTGCGGGAAGTCGACGCTTCTGGCCATTCTGGGCCTGCTCGATACGCCCTCCGACGGAACGTATATTCTAAATAGCCGCCCGGTGCAAGGGCTCAAGCTGGCAGAGCGGGCGCGTATCCGCAACCGCGAGATCGGTTTCATTTTCCAAGCCTTCAATCTCATTGGCGATCTGACGGTGTATGAAAACGTGGAGTTGCCATTGACGTACCGGGGAATGGCGGGCGATGAGCGCAAGCGGCGGGTTCATGAAGCCCTTGAGCGCGTCGGCATGTCGCATCGCGTGAAGCACTTTCCGCCGCAGCTTTCCGGAGGCCAGCAGCAGCGCGTAGCCGTAGCCCGGGCGCTGGCTGGCGATCCTTCGATCCTGCTGGCCGATGAACCCACCGGCAATCTGGATTCTGCGAATGGCGAGCAGGTAATGGATCTGCTGCGGGAGCTGCACCAGGGCGGCGCCACTATCTGTATGGTGACCCACGATCCGCGTTATGCCAGCTACGCCGACCGCTCCATTCAGTTGTTCGATGGACGCCTGGCAGCCGACAACCTGCAAAAAGCGTAAGACTCAGGCATACAGAGCCGCTCGTTTCCGTCCGATAGGATCAAGAGGAGCTACGAGTGAGCGCTGTCGCAGACCCCATTGAACTTGGCAAGCTACGCACAACTGCTAGTGGCATACTGCCTCCTGTACCCGAATCACTGGAAGAACTGGCAATTCCGCCGGCTATTGTCGAGCAATTAATCCTGAAATATCTATATTTTCGGGGTGAACTGCTGGGCCGCGAAATCGGCAGCCTGCTAGGCCTCACGTTCAGCTTAATTGATGACCTACTGGAGGCCCTGAAGCGCCAGCACTACGTGGGTGTCAAGAAGTCTCTCGGCATGGGCAACATGTCGGGGATCTTCGCCCTTACGGAATCAGGCCGTAACCTGGCGCGCGAGCATCTGTCGAACAATCAATACGCCGGTCCCGCTCCCGTGCCGCTCTACCAATATGCTGAGGTTGTTCGCCGCCAGAAGCTTGCGGACAACTGGCTCAGCCCGGAGCTATTGGTGGACGCGTTCAAGCACCTAGTGGTGGAAGCCGACGTTCTGGCGCAGATCGGTCCGGCCGTCAATGCCAGCAAGTCTTTTCTGATTTACGGGCAGCCGGGAAATGGCAAAACCGCGCTTGCAGAGTCGCTATTTCGCGTAAATACGGAACCCATTTTCATGCCCTACGCGCTGGAGTGCCAGGGCAACATCATTCAGATGTACGATCCGATCTATCACCAGAAGATCGACGATCAACAATCCGAGGTTTCCGCTCTATCAACCGATCTGCCCTACGATGGACGCTGGTTCAAATGCCGCCGCCCGTTCATCATCACCGGCGGCGAACTCACGCTGGACATGCTGGATCTGAGCTACAACCCGCATTCCAAAGTGTATGACGCGCCCTTCCAGTTGAAGTCCAACAACGGCATTTATCTGATCGATGACTTTGGCCGCCAAAAGGCGAACCCAGCCGAAATTCTCAACCGCTGGATTGTGCCGATGGAACGCCACATCGACTACTTGAGTTTCCATGCCGGCGGCAAAATGACGGTGCCGTTTGAGGCGTTCCTGATCTTCTCGACGAACCTGCGGCCAGATCAGTTGGGCGATGAAGCATTCCTGCGGCGTATTCAATACAAGATGTTCCTGAGGAGTCCGAAGCAGCCTGAGTTCACCCATATCTTCCGGCGCTTCGCGAAGTCCAAGAACCTCAAGTGCACGGAAGAAGTGACGGATCTATTTATCCAAAAGCACTATATCCAGGGCGATAAACGCTTTCGGCGTTGCCATCCGCGCGATGTCATTATGCACGCCATCGACATCATCAACTTTGAGAGCCTTCCCATGGAACTTACGGAAAACGTCCTCGACCGTGCTTTCCAAAGCTGCTTCGTGGAGAACGTCGACGTAAACGACTGATCCCGACTGGCGTTTCAATTCCAGGCGGTCCCTGTTACCCTTTGGAATGGAGAAACCCTCATGTCGAGCATCAATCGCCGCGAATTCTCACAACTCGCACTTGCCCTAGGTGCTTCCGCGCGCAGTTTGCACGGCGGCACGAGCATCGACGAAGTTCTGCGTACCGGCATCCAGCGCAGAAATATTCCGGCGGTCACCGCGACAGTAGCGGTCGGAGGCAAGTTCACGTATCGCGGCGCCTTCGGCACGCGCGATGCGGCCTCCGGTGTAAAGGTGATGCCCGATTCCATCTTTGCCATCGCCTCCATGACTAAGGCAGTCACCTCGGTGGCCGCCATGCAACTGGTGGAGCAAGGCAAAGTGAAACTCGACGAGCCGCTGGCGAAATACATTCCGGATTTCGCAAAGCTGCAGGTTCTCGACGGGTACGACGCGAGCGGCAAGCCAAACTTGCGGCCGGTCCGCACGCCCGTCACACTGAAACATCTGCTGACCCACACGTCCGGCTTGTGCTACGACACGTGGAGTGAGGATATGCAGAAATATGAGAAGGCCGGGGGAGCAGTGCCGTCAGGTGTGGCGCCTCTTCCTCCTCTCATGTTCGAGCCAGGCACGCGCTGGCAGTACGGCTATGGTGCGGATTGGGCCGGCCGGCTGGTCGAAATCGTTAGCGGGCTTACCTTGGAGGAATACTTTCAACGCAACATCCTGCGACCGCTGGCGATGAAGGATACGTCCTTCATTGTGACGGCGGAGAAGGTCGACCGATTGGTGAGCCGTTCTGTCCGCCAGCCAGACGGAACACTCAAAGAGGAAACGCGTGCTCTTCCCGCACCCCCGGCGGCTTTTAACGGCGGCGGCGGATTGTATTCGACCGCCACGGACTACATCAGGTTCACGCAAATGATTCTGCATCGCGGCAATGGCGGTAATCGCCAGCAGATCCTGCAGCCGAAAACAGTGGAACAGATGAGCGTGAATCAAATTGGCGCGCTGACCGCGGGAAAGATGAAGAGCTATATACCGGAGCGATCGAGCGACGTCGATGTTCAACCCGGGGCCACCGAAAAATGGGGGTTGGGCTTCCTCATTAATACGACGCCTTACCAGGGCGGCCGATCTGCGGGCAGCCTGGCTTGGGCGGGCATTGCGAACACGTACTACTGGATCGATCCCAAGCGTCAAATCAGCGCCGTGATCATGATGCAATTCCTGCCGTTTGTCGACAAGGAAGCTATTGGTTTGCTGGGTGATTTCGAGCGCGCGGTCTACGCTACCTCATGAACCTTCGCAACTGGTTTGACCGGACATTCACACAAAGGGCCAAGGAGGAGGGCCTGGAGTGGGGCGGGTCAGTTTACACATTCGGGGAGATCGATGCGCGCAGCAATCGGATGGCGCGAGCCCTCGCCGCGCGTGGGCTGGTGAAGGGCGACCGCTTGTGCGTGTATCTGGCGAATTCGATCGAGATGATCGACCTCTATCTCGCGTGTATCAAAACGGGCGTGATTTTCGTCCCGATCAACATCCTGTATCGCGACCGCGAGATGTCGCACATCCTGAGCGACGCAGAACCGAAACTTTTGGTGACCGCCGCGGAAATTCCGGCGCTGTTAGAGGAAGCCAGCGCGCAATCGGGCGAAAGCTTGCCTGATTCCGGATTGAGTGCGGATGACGTCGCAGCTTTGGTTTATACCTCCGGGACCACGGGGGTCTCCAAGGGCGCGATGCTCACGCATAACAATTTCGCGGTGAACGGCACGAATTTGATGCAAGCGTGGAAAATTACGAGTGCCGATCGCCTTCTGCTCGCGCCTCCTCTGTTTCACGTGCACGCGCTAGGCAATGGACTCCACTGCTGGCTGATGAGCGGCTGCCGCATGCGCCTCTTGGAGCGTTTCGATCACACGACGATCTTGTCGCACTTTCTCGACTTCAAGCCGTCAGTATTTTTCGGCGTGCCCGCGATGTACGTTCGATTGCTGGATACGCCGCCCGACAAAGCTCGCGAGATCGGCAAAACGATGCGTTTGTTTGTCTGTGGATCCGCGCCGCTGCCGGCGCAGATCCTGGAAGAATTCCGCACACTCTTCGGCCACACCATTCTCGAACGATATGGCATGACGGAAACGCTGATGAACATCTCGAATCCCTACGATGGCGAGCGCCGTCCGGGAAGCGTAGGACTGCCGCTTCCCAACGTGATCGTGAAAATCGTGAAACCCGACGGCAGCCCAGCCGCGGATGGTGAGACCGGCGAGTTGTGGCTGAAGGGCCCCAATGTGTTCCCGGGATATTGGAAGCGCGAAGAGGCGACGGAGGCGGCATTTGTCGATGGCTGGTTCAAGACCGGCGACATCGGATCGCGCGCCGCGGACGGCTACTTTACCCTCAGCGGGCGCAAGAGCGACCTCATCATCTCCGGCGGTTTCAATATTTATCCTCGCGAAATAGAAGAATTTCTGATGGAACAGCCCGAAGTAGAAGAAGCCGCGGTGGTAGCGGAGGCGGATCGGGTCCGCGGCGAAGTCCCTGTCGCCTACGTGGTTTGGAAGAACGGGGGCGCCCATGCCGCCCTGCTGGAAACACGCTGCCGCGAAAAGCTCGCATCCTTCAAGATTCCCCGCCGTTTTGAATCGATCGAGAAGTTGCCGCGTAACGCGTTGGGGAAAGTTCAGAAGCATCTGTTATGTCGCGAATCCTGATGGTCACCTCCGAAGCCGCGCCCTTTGCGAAGACGGGCGGGCTGGCGGATGTACTGGGCGCTCTGCCACCGGCCCTGGCGAGGCTCGGGGAAGAGGTCGTTGTTGCGATGCCGCGCTATGCAGGTATTCCTCTTGATGGAGCTCCTCGCATCTGGGACGGCATGGCGCTCTCCGTTGGCCCCCTCCAGTTCACTGCCGCGATTTACCAAGTGGAGCGAGAGGGCGTCCGTTACCGGTTTGTGGATTGTCCTGAACTCTACGGACGCGCTGGCGTTTACGGGGAAGCTGGAGCAGATTATGCCGACAATCACATCCGCTTTGCTCTGCTGAACCAGGCCGCAATCGAAATGGGGCGTAGCATCTTCAGGCCCGACATTTTTCATGCGCACGATTGGCCCGCTGGACTACTCGCACTCTACCTGCGGGAAAGCCCCGATGCTTCTTTTGCCGCCACAAAGAGCATCATGACGATTCACAACCTTGGGTATCAGGGCAACTTTCCAGCCAGCGTTCTCTCTGACCTGGGATTGAGTTCCGCGCTATTCCACCCCGGCGGCCTGGAATTTTGGGGGAGCGTCAACTTCCTGAAGGCCGGCATCGTGTGGTCAGACGCTATTACGACCGTGAGTCCCACGTACGCGAAGGAGATTCAGACTCCTGAGTATGGCCACGGCCTTGACGGTGTATTGCGTGGGCGCGCCGCCAGTATTACCGGCATCCTCAACGGCGTCGACTACACGGAATGGGACCCGCAGATAGATCCCCATGTTCGCCATCATTATTCCTCCCGCAATCTTTCGGGTAAGCGCCTGGAGAAAAGGTCTGTTCTCAAAGAAGTGGGCCTTCCGCTGAATGAGAAGCGGCCGCTGATCGGGATTGTCTCGCGTTTTGCTGGACAGAAAGGTTTCGATCTGGTGGCCGCGATTGCGCCCGAGCTCGCAGAAATGGATCTTGCTATGGTTGTGCTTGGTTCAGGCGAGGCGCGATTCGAAAGGATGTTCCGCGATTTAGCCGAGGCGTACCCGGAGAAATTCGCGGTGCAGGTGGGATACGACAACGGCTTGGCGCACCGCATCGAGGCGGGCTCCGACATGTTTCTGATGCCCAGTCAATATGAACCTTGCGGGTTGAGCCAGATGTATAGCCTCCGCTACGGCACGGTTCCCATAGTGCGTGCCACGGGCGGCCTTGAAGACACGGTGGACGAAACCACGGGGTTCAAATTCGCGGAGTATACGCCGGAGGCGCTGCTGGGCGCGATTCGCCAGGCTGTGGACGCCTGGTCCGAACGCAAGGCATGGCTGGAACGGATGCGCCAGGGAATGAAGAAAGACTTCTCGTGGGATGCCGCCGCCGCTGGTTATCAGAGCCTCTATCGCAGTCTGTGACCTTCCGCTCGTCGTTCGTGCGACTATATAGGTGCAGTTTACAGGCCCGCTGATTTTGGCATCTTTCGCATCGTCCGGTACAATCCGCTCCCTTCCGACTCCTGCCGCGATTCGCAGTTCTGCAAATTCTAAAGGGAGACCATGAAAAATATATTTGTAGGGAACCTTAGCTTCACCGCTACCGAAGATACTGTCCGTTCGATGTTCGAGGCTTATGGAAGCGTGGAGCGCGTCAGCATCGTTACGGACCGCGACACTGGACAGCCCAAGGGTTTTGGATTCGTCGAAATGACAGGAGACGCGGAAGCCGAGCGCGCCATCGAGGCTCTGAACGGAACCGAGCTCAGCGGCCGCGCCCTCACCATCAACGAAGCTCGCCCTAAGACGGAGCGCACCGGCGGCGGCGGGTATGGCGGGGGACGCGGCAACAACCGTTGGTAGTTCACAATGGCGAAAGTACACGAATACATCTTGGTTGCGGCCGACGGGACTTGCGGAGTCACCAAGTCCAACGGTCCCATCTGCTTCCAGCAATCGCGCCAGGAAGTAGGCGGACACTTTGAAACCTACGATCCGCAGTTAGGCGACGGCTACATCGCGCAGGTCAATGAGGACGGGCGGCGCTTCAAAGCCAACGCTTTGTTTGAGGATGTTGCCGGAAATGTATTGATCGGGCGCTCTCATGGTTCCGAGATGTGGGGCTTGAGTGTGGAACAGCGCGCGGAAGTGCTTACCCTTCTTAAAACTAAACGCTAGTATGAGGACCGTCAGCGCGGACCGCGCCTGCATCGACTACTGGCAGAACTACGGTAACGGGAAACAGATGCTTAAGAGCCACTTTGGTATCCGGGTGTGGCAGGACCGCTGCTGCGCCATCACTAACGTAGCGGCCGAATCACCCAGCCTGTTTGGCGAAGCTCATGCTATTCCCGTGGACCTTTCAGAAGCAGCAGGCAAGCACAGCCTCTCCAATGTGGTGAGCGAGCACATGAATCATCATCCTGACTCGGACCTGTTGGCCGTGGTTACCGGCAAGAAAAGCTTCCGCGAGGCCCTCGGGTAGAAGGTCAGGCGATTCGCGCTTTCGGGCCCAAAATTGCTATAATAAAGGTAGTTGTATCGCCGCTCATGCCGATTTATTTAGCGACACCTGCCTTCCTTTTAGCCAACGGTGTATTCTCAGGCGCCAGCAAGCTGGTTAACGCTCTTTTTGACGATACGTTTACCGATATTTACCGGCTGCAGCCCTTTGACTACGCCATCCTGGTGCCGTATTTCGCGGTACTGATCGTACTATCTTTCTACGGCATCCACCGCTATCACATGATCCGCGGGTACATGAAGTACCGCAAGCAGATGCCGACGGAGGCTCCGCAGAAATTTGCACAGTTGCCGCGAGTCACCATCCAACTGCCGCTTTATAACGAACAGTATGTGGTTGAACGGCTGCTTGAAGAGACCAGCAAGATCGACTACCCCCGGGAGTTGTTGCAAATTCAGGTTCTGGACGACTCTACCGACGAAACCGATCCGTTCACGCGGAGCTTGGTGGCCGAGTATCAAGCGGCAGGGCTGCCGATTGAGTACATTCATCGCACTCATCGCCACGGCTACAAAGCTGGCGCCCTGCAAAACGGTTTGGAAACCGCCACGGGCGAGATCGTCGCGATTTTCGATGCAGACTTCATTCCACCGGTGGATTTCCTGCGGCGCACCGTGGACTACTTCGCCGACCCCAAAGTCGGCATGGTGCAAACGCGCTGGGGATATCTGAATCGCCATTACAACTTGCTGACCGAAGTGCAGGCCATGCTGCTCGACGGGCACTTTGTGCTGGAGCACGTGGCGCGTTCGGGCGGAGGGCGATTCTTCAACTTCAACGGGACGGCTGGAATTCTGCGGCGCTCCATGATCGACGATGCGGGCGGCTGGCAGCATGACACGCTGACGGAAGATTCCGACCTCAGCTACCGCGCGCAATTGAAGGGTTGGAAGTTCGTGTACGTGCCGTCCATCGAATGCTTGTCGGAATTGCCGGTTGAGACTTACGGCTTCCAGGTGCAGCAATCACGTTGGGCCAAGGGCCTCACGCAGGTGGCGATCAAGCTGTTGCCGGCAATCATGAAATCGGACGCCCCACGGAAGGTTAAGATGGAGGCGTTCTTCCACCTGACGCCGAATATCTCGTATCCCCTGATGATCATTGTCAGCGCGCTGATGCTGCCGGTGATGATCGTGCGCTTTTACATGGGCTGGTTCCAGATGTTGACCATCGACCTGCCGCTGATCATTGCGTCGTTCTGGTCGATCTCAGCATTCTATGTGGTCGCGCATCGTGAGATTTTTCCCAAGACCTGGAAGCGCGCGTTCCTGTTTTTGCCGGCGCTGATGGCCGCAGGCGTGGCTTTGACTATCATTAACACACGCTCGGTAATGGAAGCGCTCTTGGGGCACCAAACTAGTTTTGCGCGCACACCCAAGTACGCGATTGGCGGTACGCAGAAAGTGAAGCTGGAGAACATCCAG
>CAZDGT010000259.1:0-2849 GCA_964504905.1 uncultured Bordetella sp.
CAATATTGCCGCATCCCGGTGTGCAGGGGGAATAGCGAAAAGAGGAGGCTCTCATGCAGCAGAAGTCCGTCCGGTTTGGCTTTGACGGAGTCGGCGATTTGCGGACCCAACCCCAGCAACCTTTTGAGGCCAAAGAATGCATTGACACGCATCCCCAGATAGATCACCACCAGGTCGGGATACGCGGAAAGATCGACAGTGCGGCGGTTTACCTGTGCCATACAGGGAATTTTACCCCGCGACGCGGCAGAGATTTACGGACCCATCAGATCTTTCATTTGAGTGAACAGCAGGATCAGCGCGGGGCCGAGCGTGACTAGGATCACCGAAGGAAAGATCAGGAAGAACACTGGGAAAATCAGTTTGATGCCCACTTTGCGTGCCTTCTCTTGAGCCATCTGGCGGAAACGGATCCGCAGGTAGCGCGCATGGGTCTTGAGCGCTGGGCCCACGCTGGTGCCGAAACGGTCGGTATCGATCAGCAGATTGGCGAACTTGCGGAGCTCCATGTCATTGGTACGCGCGGCAAAATTCCGCAGCGCATCCGCGCGGGAAGTGTCTGTCTTAAGTTCCAGATGCAGTTGCGTGAATTCCGAGGCCAGCTCCGGATGGGTTACGCGCAGACCGCGGCTGGTTTCGAGAATGGCGGCGTCTAGACCCTGCCCAGCTTCCACCGCCAACACCAGCAGATCGAGCGCCGCCGGCAACGCGCGACGCAATTTGCCAACTCGGGCGGCTCCTAGCCTCTGCAGCACGCGGTCAGGCAATAAGTATCCGAAACTGGAACTGCAAAGTGCTCCGAGGACCACTGCGGCAGGATCACCCGAGTTAACAGCTGCCGCCGAGCTCACGGCTACCCCGAACATGATGGCCGAGGCCGCCTTGATACCCAGGAAAATGGAAACCGCGCCTGGCCAGCGGTAGCCGGCGCCGACCAACTGCCGCCGCAAGTCCTCGCGGTCGCCCGGAAACGGAAGGGATTCGCCTAACCACTGGAACCCATCCACGAACACCGCCCGCGCACTGGGCAGGCCGGCCTGGTGGAGTGCAATCGCAGGTGGAACGTCGGAATCGGCGCCTTCCATCCGGGATGGCCGCAGCACGAATACGTAACCCGCCGCGCTGACTGCCGCCAGAATGAACAGGAATAGCCCCGCCAGTAGTCCGAAGGTCATACCTGTATGTTCACTATCTTCCGGATCACGAAGTGCGCCAGAATCAGGCAGCCTATCGCAATCGCGATCAGATTCTTGCCGGTTGGATGGTTGAACAGCACCTGCATATAGCCGGGACTGACGATAAGCATCATGATGGCGATGCCAATGGGTAGGATAGTGAGAATCAGGCCGGTGAGTTTGCCATAGGCAGCCAGCGCTCTGACCTCGCCTTGTAATGCGTTCGATTCGCGCATATTCTCGGCGAGTCCGCTCATCACCTCACTCAGTTTCCCGCCCGTGCGCGCATGCAGCTGCACTGCGGCGATGAACAGGTTGATCTCCAAAAGCGGAATACGTTTGCCGAGATTGTCGAGAGCCTGCGGCCAGCCGCGGCCAAGATTGGCTTCCGCCGACGTCCGCCGGATTTCGCCCGCTACCGGTGGCGCCGTTTCGGCCGCAATCATTTCCATTGCGGCGGAAAGCGGATACCCCGCACGGAGAGCTCGCGCCATCGAGTCCAATGCGTCCGGGAAGTTTTCACGAAACTTCTGAAAGCGCTTGGTGCGGCGATGCAGAACGTAGCTATATGGCAACAGCGTGGCTGCTCCCGCGCCCAACAGCGCCGCCCATAAAGGCAGCAGCCGCATCAGCACGGCCAGTGCAATCACTCCCACCAGCAACATCATGCTGGTGACACGCCCCACGGACCAGCGCAGATCTGCCTGATCCAAGCGGTTCTGCAGTAGAGTGCCGAAGTCGAAGCGCACGAGCAGCGTATCCCAGAACGTAATGCTGCTGAGCCGGTCGCTGTGCAATAGCGTTGAGGGTTCGATTGAAAACCCGAGTTCCTCAGGGCTTTCGGGAGCGGGCTCCCTGCTCTCCAGTGGCTTCGCGACCGTAATGTCCGTCTGTGCGGCCTCCGATTCCTCCGCCTTCGATTTCAGGAACGCCAGGTAGGCGATTGCCGCCAGGATCGCCGCCAGCAGGAAGATGACGAGAAAGACCGCGAGCAGAGTGGCTACAAGCATAGATTCGCGAATGAGCTAACGACTATCGCCGGCGTCGCCCCTGGTGCCGCCCCGCATCACAGCACCCAGCGACAAGGACCCGCGGCTGCGCGTGGCTTCATCGAGCGGGTTACGCAGAGCCAACCGAATGCGCCCGCCGGAATCCGCCAGCGCCAAAACATCCGCCTCGGCGGGTTTCGCCAGCAGCGTTACCACCGGCAGATTGTGCCCTTGTGAACTTTGCTCCGCCTGAGGAGTCACCGAAAGAACGGTGAGATTTTCCAGAGCAGTCCGCACCTCGGTATCGTCAGGCCTAGTGCCTCTTCCAACTACCACTTGCACGTCTACCTTTTGCCCTCCTCGCAACAGAGCCAAGACCCCAGTGGAATCGGTCAAATGAACCGACACAGCTCGCAGGCCCACGGGGACTCCTGCGCCGCCACCGGATTGCGACGATGCTAGGCGCGCGTTCAGCACGGGTTCATCTTGCGTAATGGCGTCAAATGCAGTATTCCCAATGACTTCTTTCGGATCATGATGAGCCCCCAGCGGGAGCTGAGGAACGGGCCATGGAATCGTTTTCACATCGGTGGGCGTCAGGACGGTGCCAGCCTTCAAATCCTTGGCCGCGACTACCAAGGTGGTACCGGTCTCGCTGTTCGCTTTCATCGCGAACAACATGTAA
>CAZDGT010000260.1:0-4502 GCA_964504905.1 uncultured Bordetella sp.
TCGTGGGCGGGCACGGCTAGGGAGCGGATCGTTTCGCCGATCACAGCCTCCAGCTCAAAGGGCTCTTCATGCAGCGTCACTTTGCGGGCTTCCAGTTTTGAAAAATCCAGGATGTTATCGATGATGCAAAGCAGGGAATCCGCGGAGTTCTTCACGATCTGCAGAAACTCGCGCTGCTCGGGCTGCAGTTCGCTGTCGAGGACCAATTCGGTCATCCCCATAATGCCGTTCATGGGAGTGCGCAACTCGTGACTGATATTCGCGAGAAATTCGCTCTTCAACCGGGCCATCTCCTCTGCTTTTTCCTTGGCCAGCTTGAGCTTGTCATTACTGGCCTTAAGCTGCGCGGTTCGTTGGGCGACCTGCTCTTCTAGCCGGGCGCGGCGCTGCTCCTCCTTGGAAGACTGATCCGCCAGGCGCGCATTTTCATCCTCCAGCAAGGTCTTGGCGATGGCGCTACTCAGTTGCTGGCCGATGAAGGCAATGGCATTAACCTCTTCCTCTGGATGGGGATGCGGATCGCGGTGGTGGATATTGATGACGCCGATGGTTTTGCCGCGGTTGATCAGCGGAACCGATAGGAGGGCTTCGTAGGTGTCCTCGACTACGGCCGCGATGGTTTTGAAGCGCGGGTCCTTGGCGGCATTCTCGCCCAAGGCCACGATGGTCTGGTGCTGTGCCACCCAACCGGTGACGCCTTCGCCCAGTTTCATTCGCAAGGTGGCGGCGCCGAAGGAGCGGGGAAGCTGCGAGGCACGTAGGACAAAGTCATCGCTCGCCGTTTCATGCAGATAGATCAGGCAGGCGTCGCAGCGAAGAATTTCGGCGGCCAGCCCGACCATCTGACCCAGAATTTCATCTAACGAAAAGTCAGAGTTGGCGATCCGGCTGATCCGGTGGAACAAAGATACACCGATCTTCGCCGCCTCGCTTTCCGCCATTGTATTTCGAGCCTATGATGGAAGCTACTTACGGTCCAATCGATAATTCTTATCGGGTGGATCACGCCATCTGCAACCATCCTGATTCTGGTCGCATCAAAAGGTTGTAGGGCCAAGCCACCTCCTCCGACTGGCTTGTGGTTCTTGCTGCCATTTAGAACCAGCGGCGGTCTCTTTATCCGCCGCTCCCTTCTCCTAAACGGGAGCGCCGATTTCTTCCCGCAAGCGGCCTTCGCCAACCTGCTGGCGCCACATGGCATAGTACAAGCCCTTCTTCGATACCAATTCGGCGTGAGTGCCGTGTTCCAGAATGCGGCCACGTTCCAAAACATAGATCCTGCTGGCGTGCAGCACTGTCGAGAGCCGGTGGGCGATCAGAATGGTGATGGCGTCGCGGCTGGTGGCCACGTCGCGGATAGTCTGGCTGATTTCTTCCTCGGTCAAAGAGTCTAGCGATGACGTCGCTTCATCGAACACCAGCAATTGCGGTCTCCGCAAAAGGGCGCGGGCGATGGACAGGCGCTGTCTTTCTCCGCCCGACACCTTTACGCCCGCCTCGCCGATTGGAGTGTCGAGTCCTCGGTCCGCCCGCGCCAACAATCCGTCGACCGAGGCTTGGCGCAGCACGTCGAGACACTCTTCATCAGTCGCGCCAGCGCGCACGAACTGTAAATTCTCGCGGATCGATCCCGAAAACAGTTGCGCGTCCTGGGTGACGAAGCCGATGCGTTCTCGCAGCTTCTCCATGTCGACCATGCTCTCGTCGACGCCGTTGTAGAAGACGTGGCCCGACTTCGGCCGATAGAGTCCGACCAATAGCTTTACCAGCGTCGTTTTTCCAGACCCCGACGGACCTACGAACGCGATCGTTTCGCCCCGAGTGGCTCGAAACGAGATCCCGGCCAGAGCCGGCGATGAAGCCGAGGCATGCTGGAAAGAAACATCGTCGAACTCCAGGGTTTCGAGCTGCTCCACCGCCACTGGCGACTCCGGCCGAGGTTCCGGAGGAAGATTCAGAATCGTCTGGAAGTTGAGGAGGGAGACTTCGGTCTCGCGATAGATATTGATTACGTTCCCCAGTTCCTGCAGCGGTCCAAAGATGAAGAACGAGTAGATGAAGAGCGAGAAAAACTGGCCGACGCTGATGCGCTGCGTGAAGATCAGATACAGCATCAGGAACAGAATCGATGTTCGCAGAAAGTTTACGAAAGTTCCCTGGATGAAGCTCAGGCTGCGCAGGTAGCGCACCTTTTTCAGCTCCAGCTTGAGGATTTTCGCGGTGGTCGCGTTCAGGCGCGCGATTTCCTGTTGCGCCAGTCCTAGACTCTTCACCAGCTCGATGTTGCGAAGCGATTCAGTGGTGGCTCCCGCGAGCGAAGTGGTCTCGGCGACGATCACCTTTTGTACATCCTTGATCTTGCGGCTGAGGACGGAGCTCAATCCCCCCAGCAGCGGAACGGTGAGAAAGAACGCGGGTGCGACGGACCAGTGCACCTGGAACGCGTAGATCATCACGAAAACCACGCCGATCAGCGTCGTAAAGAGGATGTTGACCATCGCCGCGATAAACTTCTCGACGTCCGTGCGGACCTTCTGCAACTTGCCCAGCGTTTCACCGCTGCGCTGGTCTTCGAACAGTGTGTAAGGGAGTTCCAACGAATGGCGAATGCCGTCGGCGTACATGCGCGCTCCCACCTGCTGTGTGATGAGATTGACGAAATAATCCTGGAAGTTCTTGGCGACTCGCGAGACGAATGCGACGCCCACCGCCGCAGCCAGCAGCACGCTGACGCCGCGCAAGAACTGGGGGCTAGTGTATTCGCGATACCGCGTGGCGTAGGAATCGATGATGTGCCGGAAGATCAGCGGATCCAGCAGCGAGAAAACCTGGTTTACAGCAGCCAGCACCAGGGCGGCAGCGCCGAGCTTCCAATGCTGCCTTAGATAGCGATAAAGAATAGCCATAGAACTAATTCAATTCTATGTTTAGATGCCGCGAGGCATCCGCCCGATGCAGCCTATCCGCGAATACTCATGTCGCTCGACGTCCCTCCGGCTGCCGGGACGTAGCATTTGAGCGTGTAATCCATCACCATGCGATTGGCGTTGAAGCGCCATCCCAGGGTGCGGATCGTGCGTTTCATGCGCTTAATCCAGCCTCGCGGCAGGCCATCGCGATCACGCTGGTAGAACAACGGGATCACTTCTTCGCGCAGAACGCGGTAGAGATCCTCGCCATCGCGCGCATCGTGAACGTGCATGTTGGAATGCGTCCGTCCGGTTCCGATGGAGAAACCGTTCAGGCCATCGTAAGCTTCCGCCCACCAGCCGTCCGGGACGGAAAGGTTGAGTCCACCATTCAGTACTACCTTTTGACCGCTGGTGCCGGATGCTTCGAGCGGACGCCGCGGATTGTTCAGCCAGACGTCGACTCCTTGCACGAATAGGCGCCCGACGTTGATGTCGTAATCCTCAACGAAAACGAATTTGTCGGCGAACTGGGGGTCGCGCATCAGTTCCGCGATCTGCTGAAGCACGCGCTTCCCAGGTTCATCCCGAGGATGCGCTTTGCCGGCGAAGACGAACTGCACAGGGCGATTCGGATCGTTAACCATCGAGACCAGCTTTTCGATATCCGCCAACAGCAAGTTGGCTCTCTTATAGGTAGCGAAGCGCCGTGCGAACCCGACGGTGAGCGCGTCCGGGCTCAGTACGCGGTTCAATCGCAGCAAGGTCTCGGGAGACTCACCGCGCCGCTCGGCTTGCTCCTTTGCGCGCCGCCGCACGAATTCCAGCAGGCGGGATTTCAGGCTGAGGTGGGTTTCCCACAACTCGCCGTCGTCCACTGTTTCAATGCCTTCCCAGATGCGCGATTCGCCGCTGTGCTCGTGCCAGCCTACTCCCAAATGGCGATCGTAGAGGCGGAACATCTGCGGCGCCAGCCATGACGGCACGTGCACGCCATTTGTGATGTGACCGATGGGGACTTGATCTTCCAGCTTGCCGGGATAGAGTCCGGTCCACATGGCCCGCGATACTTCACCGTGCAGGGCGGAAACCGCGTTGGCGCGACGTGAGAGCCGCAAGCCCAACACGGTCATGCAGAACTCCTCGTGCGAGTCGCTAGGACGCTCCCGGCCCAGCCCCATGAAGCTGTCATACGACAGACCAAGCGCCTCGCGCAGAGGTCCAAAATGTTCCTCGATGAGCCCAGCGTTGAAGCGGTCATGGCCCGCCGGCACGGGGGTATGAGTGGTGAACACAACTTCGCGCGAGACGTGGGGAAGCGCCTCGTCGAAGCTCACCCCCTCTTCTTCCATGCGGCTGCGAATGGCTTCCAGCACTGCGAATCCGCTGTGACCTTCATTCAGGTGCAGTACGCCCGGCGTGATGCCCATGGCCCGCAGTGCGCGAAATCCGCCGACGCCCAACAACAATTCTTGGCGGACGCGCACTCTGCCATCGCCGCCGTACAAGCGCGACGTTAGTTCGCGATCTTCAGGAGTGTTACCGTCCACATTCGAATCGAGCAGCAGCAGATCGATACGGCCGACCTTCACG
>CAZDGT010000261.1:0-15175 GCA_964504905.1 uncultured Bordetella sp.
AGGTGAGGCGGTGATCAATCCGCTGGAACTGCTCAATCTGCGGGAGGTCAAGTTCATGATGGACCGCCTGCCCGCGCTCTTCAACTGGATCATTCTCGACAGTCCGCCGCTGCTGTTTGCCGCGGATGCCAGCCTGCTGGGTACCTTGTGTCACGGCACGCTGCTGGTAGTGCGCATCGGCCACACCACGATCGACTCTGTAACGCGTGCCATGCAATCGCTTTGTAACAACAACGTCCTGGGAATTCTAGTGAACGGCGCCCGCCGCGGCGAACTTTACAGCAAGTACACTTACTATCACTCCTACTACACTCCCAAGGAAGACGAAGATAGCGACGCGCCGGAATAGACAGGCGCGAGCAGCAGAGGCGCATCCCGATGGAAGTGCGCTAAACTAAAATCTTCGCGATCACACCGGTCCGACGGGGACAACCTTGCAGGGCAAATCCCATTAGCTGTAACACTAGGCAGTAGGGCTATGGTTGAATGAAACCGGCGTCGACGGGCCAACGTCTGAAGGGGAACGCAAGCGTGGAAAGGAATCCGGAATAGATGACAGTGTTCAGGCTGGGATGCCTGCGTTTATTGGCGGCAACCTTGCTGTGGTCGATTCCGGTGCTGGCCCAACAAGCGCAGACGCCTCCCGCAGCGGCGCCCGCAAAACCGCAGCCGCCCAAGCCGCAGCCGCCGAAGAATAACCCCTTTGAGGCCATTCCGGAGGCTGCCGAACCGGCTCCCGCACCGCCTGCCGCATCCCCGACTCCGCCGCCCGGTCAACCCTCTGCCCCCCAAGCGGCAAAACCCGCGGCCGAAGCTCCGCCGCAGGCCTTTGAGGATGTCATTGAAGCCATTGAATTCCGTGGCGTGCGCCGGGTCCCGCAGGACACATTGCGCGCCATGATCTTCACCAAGCGCGGCGACAAGCTGGATGACGATTCTATTCACCGCGATTTCATGGCGTTGTGGAACACCGGCCGCTTCGACGATATTCGCGTGGAACGCGAAGCGGGGAAGACCGGCTGGATTCTGCGCTTCAATATGGCGGAGCGACGGGTGATCCGCTCGATTAAATACGACGGAAACAAGTCGGTCACCAATTCGGAAATTCTGGATCGCTTCAAGGAACGTAAAGTCGGCCTCAGTGTCGAATCGCAATACGATCCGAACAAAGTACAGCGGGCGCGCAACGTGCTGCAGGAATACCTGGCCGAGCGCGGCCGCCAGTTTGCGACCGTGGAGCCGGAACTGCGCCAGGTGCCGCCATCCTCCCTTGAAGTGATTTTCAGAGTCAATGAGGGACCAAAAGTCAAAGTTGGCGAAATTTCCTTTAGCGGCAACGAGGTATTCAAACCTTTGATCGTACGCAGGGCCATGAAAAACCTGCGGCCGGTAGGGATTCCGCAATCCATCTTCTTTGAAAACATTTTGTCCAAGACCTACGATTCGACCAAGCTCGAAGAAGATCAAGAGCGGATCGAAATGTTCTACCGCGATAACGGCTACTTTCAGGCGCGGGTCACGGATCATACCGTGGATATCATTGACGTCGGTGGCGGCAAGTTCAAGCTGCCGTTGATTCGCCCCAACCGCGTGGGCAAGAAAGCCAACATCGGGATCACAATTGAAGAAGGCCGCCTGTACCGGCTGAATAGCATCAACTTCGTAGGCGTGAAACTGTTTCGCACGCCGGAGACTTTGATGCGGCCGGTGTTCCAGATGCAGACAGGCGATGTCTTCTCAACCTCCAAGCTGCGCAAAGGCTTCGAGGAACTGCGCAAGTTATACGGCCAGTTCGGCTACATTGATTTCGTGTCGGAACCCAACATTGAGCCGATTCCCGGCACCGACAAAATCGATCTGACCTTGAACTTCGACGAAGGCAAACAATTCTTCGTGCGGCGCATCGATTTTTCCGGCAACACCACCACGCGCGACAAAGTGATCCGCCGCGAGCTGCTGATCGACGAAGGCGATGTGTATAACACCCGCCTATGGGAGATGAGCATCCTGCGGCTGAATCAATTGGGATACTTTGATGTCCTTAAGGCGGAAGATGCGGCCGATGTGAAGCGCGACCAAAGGACCAATACAGTGGACCTCACGCTCAAGGTCAAGGAACGCGGCAAGAATTCCGTGCAGCTGAATGGCGGCGTTTCGGGAATTTCCGGCAGCTTCCTCGGTTTCTCTTATGCCACCAACAATCTAGTGGGTTTGGGCGAGACGCTGAGCTTGTCGACGACGCTGGGCACGGTGCAGCGCGACATCACGCTGGGATTCACGGAACCCTACTTCCTTGACCGGCCCATACAACTGGGAGCAACGGTGTTCATGCAGCGGTTCAACTATAACCAGGCTCGCCAAGCCTCGGTTCTGGCGGGCCGCGACTTGACTTCCCTTTACAACCAACTGGGCCAGCAGAACCTATTGAACTATATTTCCAATTCAAAGGGCTTTACGGTATTCACCAGCTATCCCTTGAAACGCAGTTTTGCGCGTGTGGGACTCAGCTACGGATATACGGTACAGAGCGTACGTACTCTGACCGACGCTGCGACATCGTATTACACGTATCTAAACTTCCTGAATATCAACGGGCCCAATCAGCTGGATGGCATCCGATCTTCTACCATCACGCCCAGCTTCACCTACAACACGGTGAACCACCCGATCACGCCTACAGCGGGGAAGAGCCTGTCGGCATCGTTGCAATTTTCCGGCAGTTTTCTGGGCGGCAATGTGAACCAGATCGAGCCGGTGATCGACGCCAAGTACTTCCGCAAAGGGATTGGCCGGACACACGTCATCGGCCTGCATTTCTCAGGCCGCTATGTGACCGGGTTTGGCGGAAAGACTGCGCCTCCGTTTAACCGCTTCTTTATGGGCGGGGAAAACGACGTGCGTGGCTTCAACATCTGGGCCATCAGTCCAATCGCGTTCGTGCCCGTTGAGGCAAATGTGGGGGTTCTGAATAGCGACGGCAGCCAGCGCCAACAACGAATTATCGATAGCGACGGGCACCCGCAGTTCGTAGGTGTCACAAACAAGGTCCCGTCCTATCAATTGGTAACCCCCGGCGGTGACACCGCGCTAGTGGGGAATTTCGAGTATCGCATCCCAATCTTTGGGCCGGTGACTCTGGCGGCGTTCTTCGACGCGGGCATGAACCGCCTGGTGAATACCAGCCAGTTGGCGATCAATCCGGACCGGATCAAACAGCTGAACGAGCAGTTCCCGGAAGCCAATTTCTCCAACAAAGCCGTGGTGGCGGCCGGCACGCAAAAGATTCGCGCTTCCACCGGCTTGGAGTTACAGGTGCTGATGCCGGTGGTAAACGCTCCCTTCCGCATCTACTGGGCCTACAACCCATGGATCGTCCAGCAGTTTATACAGGGGCCCATCGTCACGGACCGCAGCTATTTTCCCAATCAGACGTCGTTCTTGAACGCGCTCTCTCAGGTGGGAGCCATTTATCCATTTGCCGAGAAACGTTCGCTATTCCGCTTCTCCGTCGGCAGGACATTCTAAGCGGGCCGTACGCCCGTGCTAGCATAAGAGAAAATTATTTCAGGAGCTTGGCTGTGACTAAGAACATGTTGGCGATGACGGTGTTAGGGGCGGGAATGGCGATGGCGCAAGCCCCTGCCGCGGCTCCGGTGGCGGTACCCGCGGCATCCTCGGCGGTTCCCACCAAGGTAGGAGTCATTCAGATACAGGCGGCGCTCGCGGCCACCAAAGAAGGCCAGAAGGCCGCGGCGGATCTCGAAGTCAAGCTAGGCCCGCGCAAAAAGGATCTGGAGGGCAAGCAGTCCGAAATCAAAGACCTGCAAGAAAAACTGCAGCGCGGCGGCAACACGCTCTCCGATAGCGCCAAGGAAGACCTGACGCGCAGTATCGACAGCAAAACCAAGAGCTACAACCGTCAGCTCGAGGACGCGCAGGCCGAACTCGAGCAAGAACAGCAGAAGGTCGTGGGCGTGCTGGGGCAGAAGATGATGGCCGTGATCGACAAGTATGCTCAACAGAATGGCTTTGCTATTGTGCTGGACGTCAGCAACCAGAACACTCCAGTGCTGTACGCCTCGAACACCATCGACATAACCAAGGAAGTAATCGACCTGTACGACAAGACGGTGTTTACGCAGGCTCCTGCTGCGGCGCCCGGCGCGGCCCGTCCGGCGGCGGCCCCTGCAGCACGGCCCGCGGCAGCCCCGGCGACCGCTGCGCCGAAACCAGCGGCGCCTCCCCCCGCAGCGGCGCCCGCAAAGAAGCAATAGCGTACAGAGATACTAGCGAAGCCGGAAATTGACCTCTATGGTCGCGACGACTCGTACCGGTTTGCCGTCTTTAACGCCCGGCGCAAAGCGCCATTTCTCGATAGCAGCAATGGCCTGCTGATCCAGTCCTTTATCCAAAGACTTGGTGACGCGAATGTTCCGTGCCTGCCCCTGCGGCGTGACTTCCAGAGAAAGAACCACTTGACCCTCAACTTTGCCGCTGCGGGCGTCATCTGTGTAGTTGGGCTCTACCTTCGAGACGACCTTTGGAGGCGTTTGTATTTGGGCTACTTTGTAAAGGCGCGCACTCTGGCATGCGGCCAGGAAGAGCAACAACGATACAGCCGTCAGGAGAACCGCTAGCCGCGCACGAAAGCTGGCTCGCGATCTGGCTCGCGAGGAATCGACGATCGCGGCAATACGGGACTCCAGGTCCCGCGGCCGGCGAATCATGGCGACGGCGGCATGCGGCGGAGGCTGCGTCACTCGGCGCGCGATTTCGAGTAGTTGCTGTGCATAGCTACTCGCACTTGTGCCATCCGCCAAGACTCGATCGTCCGCGGCGTGTTCGGCATCGGAGCGCATTCGCGCAGCCGCCAGCCACACCAGGGGATGAAACCAAAACACTGCAGTTAAAAGCTCGGCAAAAGTTTGCCACAGCCAGTCTCTTCGCTCAACGTGTGCGCGTTCGTGGCGAAGCACAGCAGCGCGCGTGGTTATCGGCCAATCCAGCAGATAGTTTGGGAGAAGGATCACGGGCCGAAGAGCGCCCCAAGTAATGGGTGTTGCGGTCGATGGGGTCACCCGAATAGCATGATCGGGGAGAGGCGCCGACGAACGCGTGATTCGGATCAGAGCGGCCAACCGGACCACCAGCCGCGCGAGCAGCAACACAAAGCCTGTGATCCAGATCATGAACAAAACCGGGATCGAGTTCACAACGCCAGAAGAAATGTCCGCGGCATTGGCCAAGGCGATGCTCGAAATACGAAGCGGTTCGGGCGTGGGAACGGGAAGGAGCAGGAGCGCGGTCGAGGCCAAAGCTGCCCGCCAGATCCGGCCGCGCAGGTCAGCGGCGGCGTGCCGCAGTAAAGTGGTCGCGAGCCATGCCAATGCGAGGACCACGGTTGCTCGCGCAGAAGCTTCGAATAAAAGATTCATCACTTGCCTTCCTTTCGCGCACGTTCAATAAGTGCTTCCAAACGGTCGAGATCCTCAGCCGATAGCTTGGAAGCGGAACCGTCCACCAAAGCAGTAGCAGCGGCTACCGCGGAACCATCGAAGAATGTCTTGAGGACATGGCGCAGAGCCGTTACGCTCGCCCGTTCCCGCGACACGCGCGGAAAATACACGTAGCGCGGACCGTCCTCTTCGTGGCGCACATGCCCCTTTTGTTCTAGGACCCGCAGCAAGGCGCGCGTCGTAGAATAGCTGGGAGGATCGGGCAGGGACTCAAGAATTTCGGCGGCGGTTGCCCGCTCGCGGGCATACAGAATATCCAGGATCTGGCGTTCCCGGCGGCTGAGAGCATTCATGCTAGATTTTTAGCATCCTTATGCTAAATATTTAGCACTGCCGCTTACATCTGTCAAGAAGTTTTTGTGGGAGCGGCGCCGGTTGCCTCTCTTAGAGGACTTCTTCGCTCCAGTTTTCGAGGATGGACTTCACTTTTTGGGTGAATTGATCGCCCAGAGCGCCGTCGATCAAGCGGTGATCGAAGGTCAGCGCCAAGTAGCAGATGGAGCGGATGGCGATGGCGTCGTCTACAACTACCGGGACCTTCTCCACTGTGCCGACTCCCAATATCGCGACCTGCGGCTGGTTGATGACCGGCGTGGCGAATACACTGCCGAAGCTGCCGAAGTTGGTGATGGAGAACGTCCCCGCCTGTACCTCATCCGGCCGTAACTGGCGCGACCGCGCACGCGAAGCCAGGTCGGCGATGGAGCGCTGCAATCCCACGACATTTTTCTCGTCGGCATTGCGGATCACCGGCACGATCAAGCCGTTTTCAAGGGCCACTGCCATGCCGAGATTGATATCGCGGTGGTAGATGATGTTGGTCCCGTCAATCGAACTGTTGAGCAGCGGGAAGGCTTGCAGGGCAGCAGTGGTCGCTCGCATCACGAAGGGCAGGAACGTCAGGCTAAAGCCATGACGAGCCTGAAATTCACCCTTTACACGGTCTCGCATTTTGGCGATGCGCGTCATGTCCACTTTATGCACCGTGGTGACGTGCGCCGAAGTGCGTTTGCTGAAGACCATGTGCTCGGCGATTTTCTGGCGCATTACGCTCATGGGCTCGACGCGGGCGGCGGGGGCCTCACCACGGAAGTGCGCCTGTTCCTGGATCGGAGCGACGGCCTGCGTGCGTGGCGGAGGCGGAGGTGCTTGTTGCGGGGGCGGAGCTTGCTGAACCACAGCCGTGGCAGCGGGAGGAGGAGGCGGGGGTGCAGATGCCGGAGCGGCGGAGCGCCCTTCAATGTGCGCCTCCAGATCCTGCTTCGTGATGCGGCCACCGGCGCCGGTGCCTCTCACCTGGCTCAAATCGATACCGTTCTCGCGCGCCATCTTGCGTACCAGCGGCGATAGCGGTCCGGCGGATTCTTCGGGGATCGCGGAGCTTTCTACCGTCACTGCCACCGGGCGCGGGGCTGCCGGAGCCGGAGCAGCGTTGACGGGAGCCGGAGCGGCAGCCGATGCAGCGGCAGGCGGTGCAGCGGCGGGAGCACCCGCGCCATCATCGATCCGTCCGACCACGGTGTTGATGCCTACGGTGGTCCCTTCCTGTACCAAGATCTCGCCCATCGTGCCAGATACCGGCGAAGGGATTTCCGTATCTACTTTGTCAGTGGAGATCTCAAACAAAGGCTCGTCGCGCTCGATGTGCTCGCCTGGCTTCTTCAGCCACTTGGTCAGGGTTCCTTCGACAATGCTCTCGCCCATTTGGGGCATGATGACGTCAATCATATTTTCTCCACTTCCCGGTTCTTCTCGATCTCCCGGTCAAATACCTGCGCGAAAGCGCGAGAGATAGCGGCGACTATCTGGCCGCGATCAGCCTGGCACCCGAGCTCCCGCATCGAAGTCACCGGTTTTGTCAAACCACACGGTACGATGTACCGGAAATAACTCAAATCCGTATCTTGGTTCAGCGCGAAACCGTGGGAAGTGACCCAGCGGCTGATGTGCACGCCGATCGCGGCTATTTTACCCTGCGGAGTCCATACGCCAGTCGCGCCAGCTTCCCGCCCAGCCGCAATTCCGAACTCCGCCAGCGCGTCGATCAATACTTGTTCTAAGGCGCGAACGTACGCCATGACATCACGCTTCCATTCTTTCAAATCGAAGATGGGATATCCGACGATCTGGCCCGGCCCGTGGTACGTTACGTCCCCGCCGCGGTCTGTGTGATGAAAATCGATACCGGCGCGAGCCAGAAGCTCCGGCGCGGCGAGCAGATTCTCATCGTGCCCGGTGCGGCCCATGGTGACAACGTGGGGATGCTCGACAATCAATAGTTGGTCCGGAATCTCACCGCGCTTGCGGCGCTCGACAAACTGCTGTTGCAGCGCAAACGCATCGGCGTAACGGAGCAGGCCGAGGTCGCGCAGCTCGCAGGCTGCCGCGGCTATGGCGACATCAGGCATTGATGGCTTGTCCGTACACTGCGTTGAAGGCTTCACCCACGGCTTCGTAGATGGTGGGGTGCGCGTGAATGGTGTGCGTCAGCGTTTCCACCGTGGCCTCGGCTTCCATGGCCAGCACACCCTCGCTGATCAGTTCGAACGCTTCGGGTCCGATGATATGGACGCCCAGAATCTCGCCGTATTTGGCGTCGGAAACAATCTTGACGAAGCCGTCATGCTGCCCCAGGATGCTCGCCTTGCTGTTAGCGGCGAAGGGGAACTTGCCGACTTTCACGTCGTGACCCGCGGCGCGGGCTTGGGCCTCAGTGAGACCGACGCTGCCGATACCCGGCTCAGTGTAAGTTGCGCCGGGGATGCGATTCTTGTTTACCGGAGTCACGGGCTTGCCTGCAATGTGCGCAATCGCCACCATGCCTTCCGCTGTGGCCACGTGCGCCAACTGCGGAGTGCCAGCAACAATGTCACCTATCGCATAGACGCCCGGCTCGCCGGTGCGCTGGAATTGGTCCACTTTGATGAAGCCGCGGTCGAGTCGGACGCCGGTGCCTTCCAGCCCGATGTTTTCCGTGTTGGGCTTGCGGCCGATGGCCACCAGCAACATTTCGGCCTCTACCGTTTCTTCCTTGCTGTTCGCCAAAGTCGCTGTGAAACGCACTCCGTTTTCTGTGGTGGTGACGTTGCTCACCTTGGTGCCGGTCTCGACGCGAATCCCGCTCTTTTTGAAGTAACGCTCCAGATCCTTGGAGACTTCTTCGTCTTCGACAGGCACGATTCGCGGCAGCATTTCAAAGATGCTGACCTTGGATCCGAAGCGATGGAAACAGGATGCGAACTCCACGCCGACTGCGCCCGCGCCTAGAATTGCCAGCGACTTCGGCACGTAATTCAAATTCAGAATTTCGATGTTCGTGAGGATGCGTTTGGCATCCGGCTGCAGCCCTGGAAGCATGCGCGCTTCCGAACCGGTGGCGAGCACAATATTCTTAGCTTCCACGATCTGCGTGCCCGTGGCCGAAGTGACTTCAATCTTGCCGGGACCCGCCAAGCGTCCATACCCTTTGATGACGTCGACCTTGTTCTTCTTCATCAGGAAGTCGACACCTTTGGCATGTTTGGAGACAATCTTATTCTTGCGGTCGAGGACAAGGGGGAAATCCAGGCGCGGATTTTCGCAGTAGATGCCTTCTTCGACGGAGTTTTGGAAACGCTCCCAAACGTCCGCCGTATGCAGGAAAGATTTGGTGGGAATGCAGCCCACGTGGAGGCAGCAGCCCCCCAGTTTCGCGTCTTTTTCGATGACGGCAGTTTTCAGGCCGTACTGTCCGGCGCGCACGGCCGCAGAGTATCCCCCAGGACCGCTCCCAAGGACGATCACATCATATGTCATGGTTTTTCTTTTAGTGTAGCAGGAGAGATTGTGAGTCTTTCCCGCCGGAAGGTGTAACGGTGCGCAAAAAACGGCGTCCATCCGTATATGCGCGTTTATCTGCTACTCCCGATACCGGCAGTACTCGCGGTCGGACAAGTTGCCGACAACGCCCGGCCCTGCGCCGCCGCACTCACAGCGTTCAGTGGGTCGCTCGAGCGCGGCGGCGGCATCATGTATGTGACCATCGAACTGGAATAAGATCGGGCGAGCTCGAATAACATTTCGGGAACTTTTCGGGCTCCGGATCGCAATTCCTATCAGAACAGATGCTAAGCGACGAGGATTTGCTGGCGGGGGCGCGGGACGGCGATGCATCCGCGTTCACCGCGTTGTACCGCCGGCAGCAAGGGGCCGTGTATCGTTTTGCGCTGCATATGTGCGGCGACCCGGCCGTCTCCGAAGACGTGACCCAGGAAGTTTTTCTGGAGTTGCTCAAGGGCGGGATGCACTTCGACGCGGCGCGCGGAACACTGCTCTCGTTTCTCTATGGCGTCGCGCGCCATAGAGTGCTCAGGCGCATAGAGAAGGCGTGGCCGGAGGATTCGGATGCGCTGGCTGACACGATGGCGACGGATGAAGATGTCCTGGATGACCTGACACGGCGGGAGACCATCGAAGCCGTGCGGAGCGCCGTACTGAGTCTGCCGGCGCTCTATCGCGAAGCTGTCGTATTGTGCGATCTCGAAAGCGCCAGCTATGAGGACGCGGCGGCAGCGCTGGAATGTCCCGTGGGTACGGTGCGTTCCCGCCTCAGCCGCGGTCGCGCGATGCTAGCGCAAAAATTGGCCGTAAAAGCGGTAAGGAGCATGTCATGAGTGAAGACAGAGTTCTCCAGGCATTGAAAGCATTGGCGGAGAGCGACCGTGAAAAGGAAGCGTCGCCAGAAGTAGAGGCGCGCCTGCTCCGTGAATTCGGCACACGTCGCGGCGGGAGAAGGCTGCGGTGGGCGGTTCCCGCGGCTTTCGCGGCCGGTGTTGCGATCGCGGTTTGGTTGTGGCCAACTCCTCGTGCGCCGCAGCCGGTGGTGAGCGTTCCGCAGGTGATCGAAGCCACTCAGCCAGCCCCTGCGCCGGTGACGATTGCGGCAGCGCCAGCGGTGCGTAAAGTCGCTCGGAAATTGCCGCCACGCAGAACTGGACCGCGAGAGGTGGTCACCGATTTCTTTCCGCTGACGAATCCCGCTCCACCGTTTGAGCGCGGGCAGATGCTGCGGGTGCAACTCCCGGCCTCGGCCATGCAGTCCGTGGGATTGCCGGTAAGGGAGGAGCATTGGGCCGATCCCGTGCAAGCCGATGTGCTGGTGGGCGAAGAGGGGATACCTCGGGCCATCCGTTTTGTGAGGTTTGATGTTCAATAGAGAGGGAGCAAAATCATGAGGACCGTAAGACAAGCAACGCTGCTGTTCATTTCCGGCGGAGTACTGCTGGCGCAGCAGCACGACGTATTCTTTACTGCGGCTGCGCCGGTGGGCCCGCCTCCCGGTGCCATGGCCGCCGGAACCTTTGCATTCGTTTCTGGCGAGTTGGTAGGCGGTAGTCCGGTTAAAGGAGCGCCGTACTCCGGCAACACGGTAACCGAAAACACGCAGTCCCTGGCGGACGGCAATCGCATCGTGAATCGCACCAGCGCGGCTGTTTATCGCGACGGCGAAGGGCGTGAACGGCGCGAGCAGTCGATCACCAACATCGGGCCTTTCGCCGCGCAAGGGGAAGCGCCGAAGACGATCTTTATTTCGGATCCAGTTGCGGGCGTGAATTACTCACTGAATCCCACTGACAAAACCGCCTTCAAACTGCCCGTACCGCAGATCAGCTCGCTTCCTCCCATGCCTCCGGGAGGGCGCGGGGAGTTCAACGTGACCGTGCAGCGGATTGGGATCGCAGGACCGGGACCAATGACCGGAATGGCTCCCGGCATGCCGATGCCTCCTCCTCCGGGCGCGCCGCAGGTCATGATCTTTAACAAGTCGACGTCAGCGGCGGCACCAAATCCACCCAACGTGGAGCAGCTCGGAACCAAGGTGGTGGAGGGGGTTCAGGCCGAGGGCACGCGCACTACACTGACAATCCCGTCCGGGCAGATCGGCAATGACAAGCCGATTCAGATCGTGGATGAGGTATGGCGCTCACCCGAATTGCAGGTGATCGTCCACTCAGAGCACAGCGATCCGCGCATGGGCAGCACGGTGTACTCCCTGCAGAACATTTCGCGCAGCGATCCTTCGCCGACTCTGTTCCAGGTGCCAGCGGATTACACGGTAAAAGACCCGCCCTCGTTCTTCCAGAAGGCGGTGCCGGCGCAGTAACGAAACCTTCCGCAGGGGAGCCGCGTAGAATTGTACATATGCGTGCGTGGCTCCTCAGCCTGATTCTGCTCTCGCTCCTGGCCCCCGCACAGTCTCCCACCACCCCCTATCCCCTCACAAATCTGACCATTCGCGGTAACAAACACTTCACTCCGGCCCAGATTATGGGAGCCGCAGGCCTGAAGATCGGCCAAGCGGTCAGCAAAGACACGTTCGACGCCGCGAGAGCGCGCTTACTCGAATCGGGAGCATTTGAAAGTGTCGGCTATGAGTTCAAGCCGAACGCCGCGAAGACCGGCTACGAGGCGACGTTTGACGTGGCCGAAGTGGCACTACTTTACTCTTACCGTTTTGAAGATCTGCCTGCGCCGGACGAGACCCTTCGCGCAGTGCTCAACAAGCAGGCAATCTTGCTAGGCCATGTGATTCCCGCCACGCGCGACGTGCTGGATCGCTATGCCTATCTGCTCACAAAGGCCGTTAATGACAAAGTCATCGTCGAGGGCAAGTTAAATTACGAGCTTCCCGGGGAGCCGACGATTCTGTTCCGCCCGGTCGGTGACCGGCCGCGCATCTCCGAGGTGCATGTCACAGGCAACGAATCGATTCCGGCAACGCAACTCCTGAATAAGTTCGCGGATGTAGCGGTAGGCGCGGAATTCACTGAGCCCGGAGTGCGCCGGTTGCTGGACGCCAACATCCGGCCGCTCTATGAAGCGCTCGGACGACTGCGCGTGGCCTTTCCCAAGATCGTTGCCGAGCCTTCGAAGCAGCCCGAGGTGACAGGCGTTTCGGTGACGGTGACGGTAGAGGAAGGCCCGCTTTACAAACTGGGCACGGTCCGCTACACGGGAGCCGCGTCGCGGCAGGCCAAAGAACTCGATGATTTGGTTAAGTGGCGCAAGGATGAGACCGTAAACTTCGATGAGGTCAAGGCCGGGCTAGTTCGCATCACCAAGCGTTACCAAGCCACGGGCTACCTGCACGCAACCGCGCGCGGCGACCGCAGCATCGATGACAAAGAGCACACGGTTGATCTCACCGTGAACGTCGACGCAGGGCCGGCCTACACTTACGGCAAGATGGAGATCCGCGGGCTGGATCTGATCGGCGAACCGGCCATCCGCAAGATGTGGGGCGTGAAGGAAGGCAAACCGTTCGACGCCGGGTATCCGGAAGCATTCCTAAAGGACGTGCACGACCAGGGAATCTTCGACAACCTGGGTGCAACCAGCTCCGAAACCAAGGTCAATGAAGACGCCAAGACCGTGGACGTGACCCTGATTTTCATGGGCTCGAAGAACCCGAACGCAGGGCGGAAACGCTTAGGCCAGCAGCCCTAAGCGCCGTTCCATTTGGCTCCCCTTGCTATCCTAGAATGACGTGTCGTCTCCGCTGAATTTTCACCTGGAACACTACGATGGGCCGCTTGATCTGCTGCTGGATCTGATCCGCAAGCAGGAGATCAATATCTATGACATCCCCATCGCCCAGATCACGTCGCAATATGTGGAATACATGCAGAAGGCGCTGGAGATGGACGTCGAGCTGAGCGCCGAGTTCATCTATATGGCGGCGACGCTCATCCAGATCAAGTCGAAAACGCTTCTGCCGCGCGATCCGGCGCTCCAGGAAATGTCGCCGGAAGAAGATCCACGCAAGGAACTGGTCGACCGGTTGCTGGAGCATGAGCGCTTCAAGAGCGCCGCGGAAATGCTGCACCAGAAGCGAGTGGTGGAAGAGGCCGTATGGTCCAACCCGCAGATCGAACAATTTCGTGCGGAGGAAGACGGCACCCCCGGACTGGCGGTAACCCTGAACGATCTGGTGAAGACTTTCCAGAGCGTGCTGGAGCGTGCCAAGAACCGGCCGGTGTATGAAATCCAGAACGAAGACGTGTCGGTGCCGGATATGATCCGCTACGTGCGCACGATTTTCGATAAAGAGAATCGGCACCAAGTAATCTCCGCGCGGGAGCTCTTCGAGCGGCAGCGCAGCCGCCGTGCGATGATCTGCCTGTTCCTGGCATTGCTGGAACTGGTAAAGCTGCAAGCCGTTGGACTGACGCAAGGCGATGCCTTCGGCGAGATCGGGCTCAAGCGCTTGCCGGGATTTGAGGCCGCATTCTCTCCGGAAATGAATCTAGCCGCGATTGAAGAAGGATATTTGTAGATGGACGAAATCGACGTTTCCCAATTGACGGAAGAACGGCCGATGGAAAATACGGACGCCCAACTGAAGGCGATCCTGGAGGCCATCGTCTACGTGACCGACGAGCCGCTCTCCGCGCAGCAGATGGCGGCGGCGCTTGAACGGCCGATCGACGTGGTCAAGCGGCTGCTGGATGAACTGGTGGAGGAATTTGCCGCGCCGGGGCACGGCTTGAGCATCCGCGAGGTCGCCGGCGGCTACAAGATGGCCACCAAGGCCGAGCACCACGAAGCCGTACGCGCCTTCGTGAAGAAGCTGACGCCTCCGTTAAAGCTCTCGCTGGCGGCTCTCGAAACGCTGGCCGTCATCGCCTATAAGCAGCCCGTGACCACGCCGGAGATCATGGAAATCCGCGGCGTGCAGGGCGCAAGCGTGCTGCAGACGTTGCTTGACCGCAAGCTGATCGCCGAAGCTGGGCGCAAGAGCGTGGTGGGCAAACCGATCCTCTACAAGACCACGAAGGAGTTCCTGGTGCAGTTCGGATTGAAGGATCTGAGCGAGCTGCCCACTCTCAAAGAGTTCGAAGAGTTGGGTCGGCTTTCCGTGAGCGAAGCGGAACCCGAGACGCCAGCTGATTTGCCGGCGGAACATGCCTGAAGAACGTCTGCAAAAGATCCTCTCCCAAGCGGGAGTCACGAGCCGCCGCAAAGCCGAAGCGCTAATCGTCGAAGGACGTGTGTCGGTGAATGGGAAGAATGTTACCGAGCTTGGCTCCAAGGCGGACATCGACACCGACCACATCAAAGTTGACGGCCGCCTGCTGCGCGCTCCCAAACACCTCACGTACATCGCGCTCAACAAGCCGAAGGAGTGCATGACAACCGTGTCGGATCCCGAGGGGCGCCAGACCGTCATGCACCTGATGCGCGGCATCCGCGAGCGCGTGTTTCCCGTGGGACGCCTGGATTATCACAGCGAAGGACTGCTGCTGCTGACCAACGACGGCGAGTTCGCGCATCGCCTGACCGCGCCCGCCAACCACGTCACCAAAACCTACGTGGTTAAAGTGAATGGCGCGCTGACTGAGGCGCAGGAGAAACAGTTTCGCGAGGGCATTCCCATGCACGGCAAGCGGACGGCTCCCGCTGAGTTGAAGCGTATTAAGCAGGGCACCAATCCCTGGTATGAAGTGAAGATCACCGAAGGGCGCCAGAACCAAATCCGCATCATGTTTAAACACTTCGGCAAGCTGGTGGAAAAGCTCCGGCGCGTGAAGACCGGATTCCTGGAACTGGACATCGCCCCCGCGCGCTACCGTTCGCTGACGCCCAAGGAAGTGGAGAAGTTCAGGAAGCTGCTGAAGCTG
>CAZDGT010000262.1:0-3109 GCA_964504905.1 uncultured Bordetella sp.
CCAGCTTCACGTATTTTTGAAACACGCCGGTCTTGTATTTCAGCGCCGGCGCTGTCCAGGATTTCATTCTCTCGGCGATCTGCTCAGGGCTTAGCGCCACTTCGATGGAGCTGGTCTCCACGTTGATGGTGATGATGTCACCTTCGTTCACCGCAGCGATCGGTCCGCCGACCGCCGCTTCGGGGGCGACATGACCGACCATGAATCCGCGCGTGGCGCCGCTGAAGCGCCCGTCGGTCATCAGCGCGACATCTTCAGATAGCCCCGCGCCCATGATTGCGCCGGTGACGCCCAGCATCTCGCGCATTCCCGGACCGCCGCGCGGACCCTCGTAACGGATCACTAGCACGTCGCCCGCTTTAATTTTGCCGCCGGTCACCGCCGCCATGGCGTCCTCCTCGCGGTTGAAGACGCGAGCCGGGCCTTTGTGCTCCTTGCGATTGGTCCCGGCCACCTTGATCACGCAGCCTTCGGGCGCCAGGTTGCCCTTCAGAATCACCAGACCGCCGGTTTTCTTGATCGGATTATTCAGGGCCCGGATCACGTCCTGACCAGCCGTCTCCTTAGCTTCGGCGGCTTCCGCGCCGAAGGTGCGTCCGGTCACCGTCAGGGTGTCTTTATGCGCGTAGCCGCCATCCACCATGCGTTTCGCCACCACCGGCCAGCCGCCGGCATTGTCGACGTCCAGCGCCACATACTTTCCGCCTGGCTTGAGATCCACCAACAGGGGCGTGCGCTGGCTGATGGTTTGGAAATCCTCGATCTTCAGATCCACTTCGGCCTCGCGCGCCATGGCGAGCAAATGCAGGACGGCGTTGGTCGATCCGCCGGTAGCGGCCACCGATGCAATCGCGTTCTCGAATGCGTCGCGCGTAGCAATATCGCGAGCCTTGCGCCCGGCGCGTACCGCATCCATCACCACTTCGCCGCAGCGGAAGGCGACTTGGTGCTTGCGCGGGTCCACTTGCGGAACTGATGCGGTGTTCATCGGCGATAGACCGATCATCTCCATCACCGTCGCCATAGTGTTGGCCGTGTACTGGCCCCCGCAGGCACCGGCCCCCGGACACGCCAGGTTCTCAATGGCCAGGAAATCTTCGTCCGACATTTTGCCCGCCGCGTTCGCCCCCACTGCTTCGAACACGTCAAGAACCGTTAGATCGCGACCCTTGTAGTGCCCGGGCATGATGGTGCCGCCGTACATGATGACGCCAGGAATGTTGAGGCGCAATAGCGCCATGGCAGCGCCGGGGATGGTCTTGTCGCAAGCCACCAGGGCCACCACGCCATCAAACATGTGGCCGCGGGCAACGAGCTCGATGGAATCGGCGATCAAGTCGCGGCTGACCAAAGACGCTTTCATGCCCTCCGTGCCCATGGTGACGCCGTCGCTGATGGCAACCGTGTTGTATTCCATGGGAGTGCCGCCCGCAGCTCGGATCCCGGCCTTGACGTGATCCGCTAGCTCGCGCAGGTTGTAGTTGCACGGCATGGTCTCGATCCAGGTATTGGCGACGCCGATAATGGGCTTCTTCAAATCCTCATCGGTGAAGCCGATGGCTTTCAGCATGGCGCGTGCGGGCGCGCGGTCGCGGCCCTGGGTGATGGTGTAGCTATTCAGTTTCATGGGTGAACTTCTATGGTAGCGAACCGCGTGGAGGGCAAACAGGGACAGGCCCGAATTTTGAAATTTCGGACCCGTCCCTGGGACTTCTAGCCCTTCAAATTCTTGTTGAAGAAATCGGCGGTGCGTTGCCAGGCGAGCTTCGCGGACGCTTCGTCATAACGCGGGGTCGTATCGTTATGGAAACCATGATTGGCGCCCTCATAGATGTGCGCCGAATAGCTGACATGGTTGGCCTTCAGCGCTTCTTCGAATGCTGGCCAACCGCCGTTAATACGTGTGTCAAGACCGGCGTAATGCAGCAGTAGCGGGGCTTTGATCTTGGCAACATCCGCGGCGTTCGGCTGCCCGCCATAGAACGGAACGGCGGCGGCGAGGTCGGCCCCCAGGCGCACGGCCAGCGTATTCACCATACTGCCTCCGAAGCAGAAGCCAACGGCTCCGATCTTGCCCGTGCAATCCGCGCGGCCTTTGAGCCAGCGCGCGGATGCCATGAAATCTTCGGTCATCTTAGGCTTGTCGATGGGTCCGAAGATCGCGGCGGCCTTCTCTTCATCGCCGGGATAGCCGCCAACGCTGGTGAGTCCGTCCGGCGCGAATGCAATGTAGCCCATGGTTCCGAGTCGGCGGGCCACGTCTTCGATGTACGGGTTGAGGCCGCGGTTTTCGTGGATCACCAGCACTCCAGGCAGCTTGCCGGTCGCGTTGGCGGGGCGGACGAAATAGCCCTTGATCTCACCCAACCCTTGCGGCGACGGCACGGTGACACGCTCCGTCTTCAGGCGCTTGTCATCCTTGGGAACCTGCTCCGCCCATGCATAGTTGGGGCGGAGGCTTTCCCAGATCGCGGTGGCAGTCAGCCCGCCAACAGCAAACTTCTGGGCGCCCTCCAAAAAGTCGCGGCGCTCGATATCACCGTGGACATATTTGTCAAAGAGGTTTAGCAACTCTTGTGGGTAATCAGAGGCTTTCTTGCGTTCCATGTGAGGTGCTCCTTTACAACGGGAAGGATATCACGCGAGGGAATCGTGAGCGACTGCCGTTTGGAGGCAGGACTATTCGAACTCGCGGCCCGCGTATAGCTCCGTGACCAGCGCACGGTGGTTTTCAAGCGCGCGGCTGCGGCGAAGTTTCATCGTAGGAGTCAGCTCGCCGTTCTCGATCGAAAAATCGCGGTCGAGGATTTTGAATTTGCGGATCTGCTCAAACGAAGGAAGCTGACGATTTACGTTCTTGACGGTGGCTTCGACGATGGACTGCGCTGCGGCTGGATCACCAGTGACTGTGATCAGCGCAGTTACATAGGGCAAACGGTCACCGATCAGCAGCACATGATTAATGAGCGGCTCCTTCTTGAAGAGGCCTTCGATACGCGCAGGGTAGATCTTCTTGCCGTTGGAGGAAACGATCAGCTCTTTCTTGCGTCCGGTGATGTAGTAGTAACCTTCGTCGTCGCAGGTGGCGATGTCGCCGGTGTAGAGCCAG
>CAZDGT010000263.1:0-1918 GCA_964504905.1 uncultured Bordetella sp.
CCTCCAAGCTGGGTTGGGTTACCGTGTGGTTGAGCCTATCGCTCCGCGAAAAGCACGTGACATACGGTGCCTCTAGCCCGTATTTCTCACCATGTGGATTGAAAAAGGCCGTCCTCCTTGGCATAAGTTGTTTGTCGAGAACAAACCTGTGCTCAAGAAGGAGACGGCCCGATGCCGACACAGTGTAGCCAAAAGTCGTTTGCTTTTCACGCCCTTGGCAAGCGGGATGTGGTGGCTCGGTTCGACGGTGGGCGGATCACCTCGGATGCCGGCGGGCTGTTGTTGCGGCAGGTCGAGCGGAACTTGGGCATATTGCGGCGACTTGCCGCCTGCTTTGACGATCACCGCGATCCCGAGTTGATTGAGCACACAGTGCTGGAGCTGGTCAGCCAGCGCGTCTATGCTCTGGCGCTGGGCTACGAAGACCTC
This sequence comes from uncultured Bordetella sp., assembly GCA_964504905.1. Classification (GTDB taxonomy): domain Bacteria; phylum Acidobacteriota; class Terriglobia; order Bryobacterales; family Bryobacteraceae; genus Palsa-187. The sequence goes on from CAZDGT010000263.1 coordinate 430, forward strand.
AACGATCACGACGAGCTGCGGCACGATCCGCTGCTGGCCGTGCTGGTCGGCAAGGATGATCCGTTGGGCATGAATCGCCAACTGGCCCGCGATCGGGGCAAGGCGTGCGCCGGCAAGAGCACGCTCAACCGTCTGGAACTGACGCCGATCGGCGCCAGCGCGGCCCATCGCTACAAAAAGATCGTGGCGCATCAGGACTCCATCGAGCAGTTATTCATCGACGTGTTCTTGCAAAGCCATCATCGCGCGCCGCGGCAGATCGTGCTCGACCTGGACGCTACCGACGACCCGGTGCACGGCCGCCAACTGGGCCGCTTCTTTCACGGCTACTACGGCCACTACTGTTATCTGCCGTTGTACATCTTTGCCGGCGACCATCTGCTGTGTGCGAAGCTGCGGCCAGCCGACATCGATGCTGCCCGCGGCAGCGTGCAGGAGTTGGCACGCATCGTGGAGCAGATTCGCCGCCGCTGGCCGCGGGTGCGGATCGTGGTGCGGGCCGACAGTGGCTTTTGTCGCGAGAACATCATGGCCTGGTGCGAGCGAAATCGGGTCGATTACGTGCTGGGACTGGCCAAAAATGAGCGTTTGAAAGCCGAGATCGAGCCCGAGTTGTACGAGGCTTGGGAGAATCTGCAAGAGACGGGGCAGCCGGCTCGCGTGTTCCGCGACTTCGAGTATCAAACGCTCGACAGCTGGAGCCGGCCGCGGCGCGTGATCGGCAAGGCCGAGCAGTTGCCGGCCGGACCGAATCCGCGGTTCATCGTCACCTCGCTCTCCAAAAGCGAAGTGGACGGCCAGTCGCTCTACGAAGATGTGTACTGCGCGCGGGGCGACATGGAGAACCGCATCAAGGAGCAGCAACTGGCGTTGTTCGCCGACCGTACCAGCGCCGAAACGATGCGCGCCAACCAACTGCGGCTGTGGCTGTCGAGCGTGGCCTACGTGCTGTTGTCGGCGCTGCGTCGATTGGGTTTGGCCGGCACGGCCTGGGCCGGCGCCCAGTGCGACACGATCCGGCTGAAGCTGTTGAAAATCGGCGCGCAGGTACAAGTGACCGTGCGCAAAGTGTGGCTGTCGCTCTCGGAAGCCTATCCGTATCAGCCCCTGTTCGCAGCCGTGTACAAGAACCTGCGCAGCGCACGTGCCGGACCCCCGCGCTGAATTGATACCCCGACGCGGTCAATGATCTCAAATCCGGCGAGTTGCGCTTCGCTGCTGCGCACAGACGTGACGGAAACCTCGAAAACCGGTCGCGTTGGTCACGTGATCGACCGATTCACACCAACCGCGGCGCCAACCCGCTGCTCGAACACCCACTCCCGCCAAAACCACCGCCGAAACCTTCAAGTTGGTGAGAAATACGGGCTAACTCCAGGCCTGCTGCAGAAACCGGATCCAGTTGCCGTGCATGATGCCGGCGATGTCGGCCTCGCTATAGCCGCGTTTGGCCAGCAGCGTGGCGATTCGCGGCAAGTCGGCGATGGTG
>CAZDGT010000264.1:0-11726 GCA_964504905.1 uncultured Bordetella sp.
CAGCACAAGCATAGCGTGATCCGATGAACCGGCGCAAGCGGGCCAAAGCCCAGGCAAAATCAGTGGCAAAATTCGACCAGTCGAAAGAGGTTCGAGCCATCGCGCGGGAGCGTGTCGGCATGGTCAAACCCTCCCAGGCGATTCTGCCCAAGACCGTCCGCAAGAAGCCTAAACATAAGAACTTATTGGACCAAGAGTCGTCGGCTTGAATACGGCAACCCGCGTGGTAAAAAGAAAGAAATGGCTTTTGTAAGGGTCGGTGCGTTGAAACTCTTGCCTCCAGGATCGGCGATTCAGGTTCATATTGGCGATGACGCCGTAGCGGTTTGCAATGTCGATGGCACTCTCCACGCCATGGATGGAATCTGTCCGCACTCCGGTGGGCCGCTGGGACACGGCGCGCTGGATGGCGCGATCCTAAGTTGCCCTTATCACGGCTGGGAGTTCGATTGCCGCACGGGCGCCAGTGCCGCGGACGAAGACGTGCGCCTGCCCACCTATGCAGTGAGGGTTGAAGACGGCGAGATTCTGGTGGAACTTGCCTGAGCTGCCCGAAGTCGAAACCGTAGTCCGCACGCTGACGCCGCACCTTCTCGGACGCAAGATCGTTTCGGCGTCGTTCTCCTCGCGGTTCGTGACGCCGGGGAATCGGAAGGCGCTCAGTCGTCGATTCGCGGGCCGCACCATCCAGTCGATCCAGCGCCGCGGCAAGTTCATCGTGATGCAACTCGACGAGGGCACGCTAACTGTCCACCTGGGGATGACCGGACGGCTTTTGCTCGACGCCGCGCCTACCAAACACACCTACGGAATCTTCACGCTGGACAGTGGCTCGCTGATCTATAGCGACCCGCGACAGTTCGGACGGATTCTGTGGAATCACGATCTTTCGCGGTTGGGTCCGGAACCGCTGGAAATCCGTCTTGAAGAATTTCAGGCGCGCATGAAGCTGCGCAAGACGGGGATCAAGGCGTTACTCCTGAACCAGACATTCCTGGCCGGCGTGGGCAACATATATGCGGACGAGACCCTTTTCGCGGCGCGGGTGCATCCGCTCGCAACGGCGTCGCGGCTGAGCGCGCCTCGCGTCGCCGCTATTCATCAGCACATGCGGGAAATTCTAGGGGCGGCCATTCGGCTGGGAGGATCGTCGATTTCGGATTACGTGGATGCCCAGGGCCATCGCGGGTGGTTTCAGTTGCAGCATCATGCGTACGGGCGCGAGGGCGAGCCCTGCACCGTTTGCGGCACGCCGATCCGCAAGACTACCGTTGTCCAGCGCGGAACCCACTACTGCCCGCGGTGCCAAAGACGGTAGCGGCCGTATCGATGCGCGCCCGCGCGATTTCGTCGGCCATTTCCACCACGGCTTTCATACCGCTGACGTCGTGGACCCGCACCATGTGAACGCCATGCAGGATGGCAGCCGTAACCGCCGCCGCTGTAGCGAATTCAGTTTCGAGCGGCGACTCCCGAGCCAGAAAATGTTTGCGCGAAGGGCCTACCAGAATGGGCAGCTCCAGATGCGCCAGTTCATCCAGACGCGCCAGGATCTCGGCATTCTGTTCCTTGCGCTTGCCGAATCCCAGGCCGGGATCGATCACGATGCGCCGCCGTTCGACGCCTCCGCCCACGGCCCGATGCACTGACGCATCCAACTCGGCGGCAATCGTTGCTAGAGGATTCTTCAGCGGCGGCAGCTTGGGCCAGGTTTCCGGCATGCCGCGCATGTGGTTGATAATCAACCCGGCGTCGGCTTGCCGTGCGGCGCGCGCCAAATCCGGATCAATAGTCAGGCCGCTGGGGTCGTTGATGATATCGACGTCCAATTCCAGCGCCTTCTCCGCGACTCCTGATTTGTAAGTATCCACGCAAATCGGAACCGTGAGCTTGTTGCGCAAGCGTTTCAGCACTGGAATCAGGCGGCGCAACTCCTCGGCTTCGGAAATGCGGACGGAACCGGGGCGCGTGGATTCGGCTCCGATGTCGATGAGATCGGCGCCCTCTTCTTCCATTTCGACGGCGCGTGCGAAAGCGCGGTCGGGGTCCTGAAACTTGCCGCCGTCGGAAAACGAGTCCGGCGTGACGTTCAACACGCCCGCAATCAGCGTGCGTTCACCGAGTTGAATCAGCTTGTCACGGACTTTCCATTCGAAATGCTTGCGAGCCATTGAGTTACTTCCACGATAACGCGAAACGGGAGGCGGACTCGGGCTAGTACTTACTAGGTCTTCTTAAGGAATCCCGCGAACCCTTTTTTTGCGTCGTCCGTGCTGCGTGACAAAGCGTTCATCTGTACACCCGCTTCGATGGCTTTTTCGAGGGTCATCCCGTCAGTGTGGTACAGGAGCTGCTTCGTCAGACTCAGTGCGCTCGCCGATTTGGCGGCCAGATTTTGAACATACGCGTCCACCCGCGCCTCGAACTCCACGTCCGGAAACACTTGATTGATCAGGCCCATGGCCTTCGCTTCGGCAGCCGCAACCGGCTCTCCGCCGGCCAATAGTTCGAACATCCGCTTCTCGGTCACCGAACGCCGCAGGAGGGCGGCCACCATGGCCGGGACAAATCCAATCTTGACTTCGGGATAACCGATCGACGCCGATTCTGTCGCAAGAATCAGGTCGCTGGCGGTAGCGATTCCCGCGCCTCCGCCGAGCGCGCGCCCCTGCACTGCCGCCAAGACGGGACGCGGATGCCGGCGAATAGCCAAAAAGACATCCGCCAAGCGGCGGACAGTATCCATATGCTCCAGCGGTCCCGCGGCGTTGCCTTTGTCGAGGGCCACCAGGTCCAGGCCCGCGCAGAAGTCCTTACCGGCCCCGTTGATCAGCACCACGCGCACGGCCGGGTCCTGGGCGGAATGGCTCAAGGCCCCTTGCAATGCCGCGATCACCTCTGCGTTCAATGCGTTGCGCTTTTCCGGACGATTCAGCGTGATGCGGGCAATGCCGCCCTCGGCGCGATACAAAATAAGGTCCATCGCTAGCCATTGTAGCCCCTGCTATCCTGTAGGTTATGAGAATTTCCACGCGCTCTCTTGGACTACTGTTGGCGGTGACCCTAGCTTGGGGACAAACGCCCCCGGCTCCGGCGGCCGCCCCCAAGCCAGCCGCTGCGCCTAAACCCGCCGCAGTTCCCAAGCCTGTCGCCGCGCCTGCGCCGGCTACTCCTGCGGTCCCCGCCACTCCAGTCTCTGGCGATACCGTCGTGCTCACCGTTGGCACGGAAAAGATCACGAAGACGCAGTTCGAACAGATTTTCGAGCAAATCGTGTCGCAGATGCCTCCAGAGCGCCGCGCCGCCGCCAAGGATCCGCAGGCCAAGCGCCAGTTAGCGGAGCAGTTGGCTGAGCTGAAGGCGCTGGCACAAGAAGCCCGCCGCCAGAAGATCGATCAGACGCCCGAAGCCAAGTCCCAGATGGCCATGCGCGAGGATCAACTGGTGGCCGGGTTGTTGTACCAGCAGATTTCCAAGAACACCAAGCCTGCCCCGGCGGACTTGCAGACCTACTACGACGCGCATAAGAACGATTGGGAAAGCGTAGCCGCTCGCCACATCTTGATCCGTATGACCGGCTCTCCCGTGCCGCTGCGCGCGGGGCAGAAGGAACTGACCGATGAAGCCGCCCTGGCCAAAGCCAAAGACTTGCGCGCCAAGATCGTAGCGGGCGGCAGCTTTGAGGAAATCGCCAAGGCCGAGTCCGACGATGTTGGTTCGGGCGCCAACGGCGGATCGCTGGGCGAATTCACGCATGGACGTATGGTTCCCCCCTTCGATGAAGCCGCTTTCAAGCTGGCGGTGAACGAAATCAGCGAGCCCGTGAAAACCCAGTTCGGCTATCACATCATCCAGGTGACGAAGCACGAAAACAAAAAGATGGAAGACGTGCAAGCGGAGATCTCGGAAAAGGTCGGTCCCGAGCTGGCGCAAAAGAGCGTCGAGGCCATCCGCGATAAGACTACGATTACCTACGATCAGTCATACTTCGGCAAGTAAGATTCAGAATGGCCCAGCCCGATGGCGTACCTCTGAAAGGGCCGCTATCCCTCCAGGAAACGCTGCGTTTCGCCGCTGAAATCTGCGAGGCGCTCGATGACGGGCACCAGCGTGGCATCCCGCACGGCGATTTGAAGCCTGCAAATATTCTGGTAACCCGGCAGGGTATCAAGCTGCTGAATTTCGGAGTCGCCACCGGCGACGTCAGCTCTGACGTCTACGCCTTTGGTGGCGTGCTGTACGAAATGTTGATGGGACGCCCCATCGCGGCAAACAGAAGACCGTTGCAGCCGGACCCGCTCGAAAAGGTGCTCCAAAAGTGCCTGGAGCCCGATCCGGCTCAGCGCTGGCAGTCTGTCGCGGAGCTCAAGCAAGCGCTGGCTGCGGTGTCGAAGGGTGGCGGCTATCGTCGCGAATACATTTTCGCTGGGGCAGCAGTACTGATGCTGATCGCCGGCCTGGCACTGTTGATGATGCAGTTTCCTTCCCACCAGAGGCTCTCCGAAAAAGATGTTCTGGTCGTCGCGGACTTCACCAACACTACGGGCGATGCGATTTTCGACTACACTTTGCGCACGGCCCTGACGCTTGAACTGGAGCAGTCGCCAACTCTGAGGATCATGGATGACGAAACGGTGCAGCGGGATCTTAAAGTCGCGGGCCGCCCCGCGAACGCGCGCATCTCCAACATAATCGCGCACGACATCTGCCTTCGCGAAGGCCAAAGAGCCATGATTAGCGGCTCCATTGCCGACCTCGGTAAAGCGTTCTCGGTCACCGTGCAGGCGACGAATTGCAAGACCGGCACAACGCTGGCACGCGAACAGGTTCAAGCCGAAGGGCGCGATCAGGTGCTCGGCGCAATTTCGCAGGCCGCAATCGCTATCCGCGTCAGGCTGGGGGAATCCCCGAATTCGGCCGGGAAAAGCCAACTAGCCACCCAATCGATAGCAGCGCTCCAAGCCTATACCTTCGGAATTGCGCAGCGGCATTTAGGAAATACTCCGGCTTCCCGCGCCTTTTTGCGCCACGCTGTGGAGCTGGACCCGAACTTCGCACGGGCGAAAAAAGAGTACGCGGCGCTAAAATGAGGAGGGAATGTTAACCGCGGCAGCCTACGATATTCACATAGAGCAGTTGCTGGAAAGGTTGCGGCGGTTTCACGCCGCCCTCAGCGGCGCGGGTATTCCCTACCGTGTCGTAGGTGGTATGGGTGTCTTCATTCATGTATTCGAACGCAACCCAGAGCAGGCGCGCCTGACCGCGGATGTGGATGTCGGTTTTGCGCGCGAAGACCTGGGACGCATTACCGAAGCGGCAGCGAAAAGCGGTTTCCGTTTCCAGCATGTAGCCGGTGTGGATATGTTTGTGGATTCCGATCCTCCGCGAGCACGGTCGGCCGTTCATCTCGTATTTCTCAATGAGAAAGTCACGAAAGACGATCTGGAGCCGATCCCCTCATCCGAGCCGGTGCGTACGCAGGAGGGTGTGCCAATTGCCCCCGTCGTGGATCTGGTGCACATGAAGCTCACCAGCTATCGCCTCAAAGACCAGGTGCATATTCAGGACCTGGACCACGCCGGGCTGATCACGCCGGAGATCGAACAGACGCTGTCCGCTGCCCTGCTTGCCCGCCTCCAGGAAGTACGTTCAAAACGATAGCGCTATAGGCGCACGATCTTCGGAGACGCGTTACCCTTCAGTGCATTGCGTGTGTCCACGATCAGGTTGGCGCGTTCCACGATGCGCGAGTAGTCGAAACCCTTGTGGTCCGTCACAATCACTACGCAGTCGGCCTCGGCCGAGCCTTGATTCGCATCCACGGCCGACATCTCGGGCACCACGCCATCGGCATGGAGTTTCGGTACGAACGGGTCACTGTAAGTCACGCTGGCGCCACGCTTGCCCAGCAGGTGAATAATATCCAGGGCGGGGGACTCGCGCACATCGTCGATATCGCGCTTATAAGCCACTCCTAGGATATGTACTCGGGAACCCTTGAGCGGCTTGGCGTGTTCGTTCAGCGCGTTCTGAATCTTATCCACCACAAAATGCGGCATGTTGCCGTTAATGTAGCCGGCCAGCTCGATGAAGCGTGCCTCGATACCCGCCTGTTTGGTCTTCCATGACAGATAAAACGGGTCGATTGGAATGCAATGGCCGCCCAGTCCTGGGCCCGGATAGAACGGCATGAAGCCGAACGGTTTGGTGGCCGCCGCCTCAATCACCTCCCATACGTCGATGCCCATCCGGTCGCATAACATGGCCATCTCGTTGACCAGTCCGATATTGATCATCCGGAACGTATTTTCGAGCAGCTTCACCATTTCAGCTACACGCGTCGAACCCACGGAAACCACGGTTTCGAGCGCCTGCTGGTAGAAAGTCGCGCCCAGCTTCGTGCAGGCGGGCGTGATCCCGCCGACGACTTTGGGGATGTTGCGCGTCTGGAAATTCGGGTTGCCGGGATCTACGCGTTCCGGCGAAAAACACATGAAGAATTCCTCGCCAACTTTCATATCGGCCCGCTCGAACATGGGCAGCATCAGTTCGTTTGTGGTGCCGGGATAGGTGGTGGATTCCAAGATTACTAACATGCCGGGGTGAAAATGCTTGGCGATCTCCTGGCACGCATTCACGATGTAGCTCATATCGGGATCTTTAGTTTTACGCAGCGGTGTGGGCACGCAGATATTGATGGTGTCCAGTTCCGCCACCGCTGCGAAGTCAGTGGTGCCCTTCAGTTTGCCCGACTTCACCAGCGGGGCGAGCACTGAGGTGGGAATGTCCTGGATATAGGATTCGCCACGATTCAGGGCTGTAACTTTCTTCTCATCGATATCGATTCCGACCACCGTGAAACCGGCGCCGGCGAACTCCACAGCCAGCGGCAGTCCCACGTACCCCAATCCAATAATTCCGACGCGCGCGTTCTTGGAGGTAATCTTCCCCTGAAGATCGTCAAAATAAGTCACTTGCTGTCCGTCCCTTTCCAGAAAAACTCACCACTAGCTATTAGTTCGGCAGGTCCCGCCAAAAGGATAGCCCCCTTTTCCAAGCGTAATGCGAGGGGACCGGCCGGCGTCAGCACGCGTACGGGGGTTTGAACCAGCTCACGGGCCATGGCGGCGGCCGCGGCGCCGGTCGATCCGGTTCCCGAACTCATGGTTTCGCCCGCGCCGCGCTCGAAAAAGCGGACGTCCAGCGTGTGCCGATCCACCACGCGCATGAAGGAAACATTGGTCCGATTCGGAAAGCGCGGATGCCGCTCCACGCGCGCCCCCAGCGCCTGCCATTCGAAATCGAAGTCCTCGACCGGGAAGACGCACTGTGGATTGCCGACGTTGAGAATTGTGCAATCGCGGCCTTCCATGGATGCGTGAAGTTCTTCCATAGTCGCGGAGCCCATGTTCATCTCAAAGGAAAACTCGTGCCCGTTGCGTTCTAGCAGACGGAGATGCTTGATGCCCGCGCCAGTGGCGATCCGAACCTCACCCTCTGCCGCGTGCGCTTCCACCAGCAGCGCGGCGGCGCATCGCGTACCATTGCCAGATATCTCGCTGCGGCTGCCGTCGGAATTCCACAGTTCGATACTGCCGTCTTCTATAACACCAGTACCCGGCGATAGCAACAGCCATCCATCGGCACCTACGCCAGTATGGCGGTCGCAAATCGCCACGGCCACTGTGGCGAGGTCATTCAGTGCATCGGGCAACTCCTGCCGCCATGTGAGCAGGAAATCGTTGCGCGCGCCATGCGCCTTTGTAAACGGGATCTTCATGGGAGCTGTTCCCATTGCCGCTGATAGATCTCAATCACCGGCGCTCCTTCCACCTTAATCTGCTTCTTTAACTGATAGTGCGCGCCGTGCGCGCCCGTTCTGATTACGGCACCGGCAATTTTATCGCCGGAAATGGCGAGCGCCCATTCCTCCCGGAAAAAGAGATCGGGCCGAAGAACGGCGGCGTCCCAGGCAGGATGGTTACCCTGCTGGAGGCCCTCGCGCAGGGGTATGCCAGCTTCGCGCAAGACACCTGCAAGGTCGCCAAATGAATAAATGATCCCATCCCCGGCCTGGTAGTGATCTTTTAGGTAAGCCGCAGCTTCGCCCGTCCAGGCGCGGCGGGCGACGGAATTCACGCTGGATTCCATCCAGCAGATCGGAGCCCCCGCAAAGGCCCACAAGGTCGAAACCAGCAGCACCAACGCTGCGGCGCTCACTGCGTGTAAATCCCTTGGCAATGCTGCGACGATGCCTGCCGCGGCGAATGCGGCCAACGGCAAAGCAGCCACGGCATAGCGGGTGTTATACCAACTGTTTGGCCACAGCGCTGGTACGAACAGCGGCGTCCCCGCGGAGTGGATGCTCCACACATAAAATACTGGCGGCAGAGCCAAAAGAACCAGCGGCCAGTAGATTTTCTTCATGAGTGCAGTGATTGCTCCCGCCGCGCCCAGCGCCAGCAATGGCCAGCCCTCCGCAAGTTTCACAGCGGTGAAATAATATTCGATCGCTTGCCGCCACTGATGATCGCCCGGATAACGTGCCCCCCCTTGGATGGCTTGCGCCGAGCCTTCGCCGTTATAGAATTCCAACGCATTCGAATAGTAATACTGGTTGTGCGCCAGCCACGCCAAAGGGCCCAGTGCAGCGAGCAGAGCGAATACAACGGCGTGCGATTTCCGGCGCGCTGCGAACAACACGTATAGCGCTACAAACGGAATCAGGAACCATCCCTCATAGCGAGTGAGCGATGCTGCATTGGAGGCAGCAGCGGCCGCAAGCACAGCCCAGACGGATTGCGTGGAGCGGAACCAAACAGTGGCCCACAGCAGCGCCGCGAGCGAGGCGGCAAACAGCGCTTCCGTCATCGGGATGGACTGCAGATAAAGCATATTGGGGTTCAGCGCGAAGAACAGAGCCGCAGCCAGTCCCGCTGCGGTCGAAGCGTATTGGCGGCGTGCGGCGGCGAACAGAAACGCTCCCGCCACCACAAAACTGGCCGCCGATGGGATCGCTCCCGCCACCGCGCTCCGCCACCATCGGTCCCGCGCCACAAAAGGAAGCATCAAAACGTGCGGCAGCGGCAGCCATACGGTGCCCAACTGTTCCGGCCCCGGCGTACGCGAATCCAGTACTCGGCGCGCGATGTTCAAATGCGCTTCCGCATCACCGTAATAGAGGGTATAGCCACGCGAGGCGCACCATAGCAGCGCACTTACGCTGATCGCCGCTAGCAGCAGCATCACTCCGGCCAGCTCCCTCGTATTAAAACGAGGTGAACGTGCGGAATTCTTCAAATCGGGCATCGATTTCTTCGCGCGTGAGCGTGCGGAAGCGTTCCACGCCGAACCGTTCGCAGCAGAAACTTCCCATGACGGACCCGTAGATCACTGCCCGGCTGAGCATCCCCCGGCTGATATGGTCGCCTTCCAGGCTAAAGCCGTGCTCGGCGAGGTAGCCGATGAAGCCGCCCGCGAAGCAATCGCCCGCCCCCGTAGGATCGAAAACGCTTTCCAGCAGGTAGCCGGGCACAATGAAATAGGAATCTCTCCGGAACAGCATGGCGCCATATTCCCCGCGCTTAATTACCAAGGTGTGCGGGCCCATATCCAGAATCTTCGCGGCGGCCTTGCGCAGGTTGCCTTCCCGGGAGAGCATCCGCGCCTCGTGATCGTTGATCAGCAGAAAATCCCAGTTCTTGATGGTCTTCAGCAGCTCTTCGCGAAAATCGCTGATCCAGAAGTTCATGGTGTCGCCGCCGGCGAGCCGCAGATGCTTCATTTGCTCGCGGACGCTGCGCTGCAGGCTGGGCTGGATATTACCGAGCAGCAGGTAGCGCGCATTCTCATAGCTCTCCGGCAGTTTGGGCTGGAAATCGGCGAACACATTGAGATCGGTGGTGAGCGTGACGCGGTCGTTCATATCGTCGGTATACTTGCCGGCCCAGAAAAACGTCTTCCCGGGGACACGTTCCAGGCCCTCCAGATCTATCCCTCGGGCGGCGAGCAGCTCCGTATCCGCGTCCGCAAAATCGTCGCCGACTACAGCTACGATGCGAACCTGGGTGAAATAGCTCGCCGCCAGAGATATGTAGGTGGCTGCCCCCCCGAGCATGCGCTCCACCCGTCCATGCGGGGTTTCAACACCATCGTAAGCAACTGATCCTACAACCACAAGCGACATCCTTTGATTGTAGAGTAAGCCGCCGTTGCGGTGGAGCCGATAAGATGAAGGAAGTGCAAGAACGCCTGCTGCAGGCCCTCCCGGACTTTTTCGTGCTCATCGTCTCCCTTGTGGGCCAGACTGTGGGATTAGTGTGGCTGCTCCGTTGGCGGGCAACCCAAGCCAGCCCTAAGAGTCAGCGGGCAATTGCCGCTGTGGGCCTACTTTCGCTGGCAATTGCCGCGTTCGCGTTTCTGCTCCGGTTTGAACGAGTGGCGCGTTACTTTCCCCGCTGGTGGCCCAGTTGGGGCCGGGCGCTGGCGATCACCTGGGCGCTTCTGTCGCTGTGCTGGCTGGTGGAGTTCCTGGTCTTGTGGATCGCGTCACGTGTAGGCCAGAGCCATAGCCCGGCCCGGCGGCGCCTCTTCAAGGCGGCGTATGCGGCGGCGCTGGCGGCACCCCCTGCCGTGGTGGGATACGGGGTTTTCATCGAGCGCCACCGGCTGCTCCTGCGGGAACAGAATGTGGAAATTCCGGATCTGCCGCACGATCTCGACGGGCTCCGCCTGGTGCAGTTGACAGACATCCATCTCAGCCCTTTTTTGAGCCGGCGCGAATTACAACGCGCGGTCGACATGGCCAATGAAACGCGCGCGCACGTCGCTCTGGTGACTGGGGATCTGATTACCACCGGGCGCGATCCGCTGGACGCTTGTCTCGACGCACTGGCGGGTCTTCGTGCGGAAGCGGGCGTATACTGCTGCCTTGGGAACCATGAAATCTACGCGCGGGCACAAACCTACACCGCCCGCGAAGGCGCGCGCCGGGGACTTCATTTCCTGCGCCGTGCCGCTGCTCCTCTCAAGTTTAGCAACGCCGTGCTCAACCTCGCGGGCGTGGATTACCAGCAGATGCGCCGGCCCTACTTGGTGGGCGCGGAGAAACTGGTAATGCCCGGCGCCGTGAACGTGATGCTCTCGCATAACCCGGACGTTTTCCCGGTAGCCGCCCGCCAGGGCTATGCCCTGACGATTGCGGGTCACACGCATGGCGGCCAGATCCGCATGGAAATACTGCAAACGGACCTCAACCCCGGGCGATACTATACGCGATACGTGGATGGCATCTACCGCATCGGGCCAGCTTCCATCTTTGTTTCTCGCGGCATTGGAACCATTGCCGTTCCCGCCCGCCTGGGCGCTCCTCCGGAGGTCGCGCTGCTACGCCTATGCCGTTCTTGATCCTAAGTGATATTCACGCCAATTTGGAGGCGCATCAAGCAGTCCTAAACGACGCCAAGGGGCGCTATGATGCCATTCTTTGCTTGGGCGATCTGGTAGGCTACGGAGCCGACCCCAATGCCATTGTGGAATGGGCTCGCGACAACGTGAGCGTGATCATCCGCGGTAATCACGACAAGGCCGGCGCGCAGGACCCCGCGGAACTTGAGTCCCTGGATAACTTCAATCCGGCGGCGCAGGTTTCCACTATTTGGACCCGCGAGACTCTAGTCCCGGAAAATCGTGCTTATTTGGAGCGCTTGCCCCGAGGCCCGTTGCCT
>CAZDGT010000265.1:0-1920 GCA_964504905.1 uncultured Bordetella sp.
TACTATTGGGAATCTCGGGGACATCATGAAGGCGACGGGTGAGCTTATCGACACGCTGCGTCACGAGCCTCTGGCGAAATCAGTAAACACAGACGTCCACGAAGTTTCATTACTCGCGGACTGTATTTGCAGCGACTCAGAGACCAGTCAAACGGCTGGGCCGACGATACCGCGAGGAACGAAAGTCGCCGTTCTCTTTTCGCTGAAATCCGTCGTCCGCGTGAAGCTTGGCGAAACCACCTGCTGGGTGTCGAACCATTGCATCCGAGACTGATAAAAATGCGAACAATCGGCTACCACTTATGGTCCGCACTGTGGGCCGTGATCGTACTCCTCTTTCTGGGTTGCAGTGGGTCCTCGGTCGATCGCCCGAAGAAGCGTCTCGCGATGGATGGTGACCGCACAGTGATTGCGATGGATAATGTCGTCTGCGCCGCCACACAAGAATCCGGCTCGTATCCGAAAAGTGTAATTAGCGTTCAGCTGGCAGTGGCAGTCGGGCGCAGCAATGATAGATGGCGGCGATGAAGTTCTTGGCGGTGCGGAAGCCGAACGAGCGATGGCTGATGGACTTGATCTTGTTATTCATGCCCTCGACGGCTCCGTTGGAGAGGCGGATCTTGGTCCAGGGAAGAATGCCATCCAAGTGGGACCGGAGCATCTTGGCAAACTTCTTGAACGGCTCCAGCTTCGAGCGCATGGCCGAGTTCATCCATTTGCGCAGATGCCGCTCGGCCCGCCACGGCTGCTTGTAGCCCCAGAACAGTTGGAAGGCTTCCTTCAGGTACCAGGCGCGGACCAGCGGCGTGTTCCAGCGCACCAAGGTCGAGAGCCGCTCATTCTGATCCGGATTGAGATTCCAGGGATTCTTCAGCAGCAGCCAGCGAGTTCCTTTGACGGTCACCCTCTCTTTGGACGTGAGCCGGCGCCACAGATCGAGACGAACCCCGTCGACCGCCTCATTGAGGTGCTTGACGATGTGAAACCGATCAAACAGGATCTGCGCGTTCGGCGCGTGTTGCCGTACCAGGCTGGCGTACGCCGCCCACATGTCCATGCAAACCACTCTCAGCGTCCGACAGCGGCGGCGGCCCATTTCTTCGGTGAAGAACTTCTTCACCGCCTCTTCGGTCCGGTCTTCTCCGACCCACAACAGCACCCGCCGCTGAAGATCGTAAACCACCGTGAGGTAGACCTGTCCCTTGCGCCGGCTCACCTCATCGATGCCGATGAGGTGGACCGGCGGTCGTGCGCGATGGCGCAGACCATAGTCCACCGTCCGACGTACAATCGTCGCCACGCTCTTCCAGTTCAATCCGTACTGGCGCGCTGTTCCCTTCCAACTCAACTCGCGCGCCAGAACTGCCACGGCATTGGAGAGCGCCGTGGTCACTCGCGCCCACGGTTCGGCCCAGGGAAAATCCTCCACTCGCACGCCGCAACGGGGGCATTCGACTCGGCGTGGGCGGTAGCGCAGCTTCAACGGCAATTTCCTCATCGCCAGATCCCGCCATTCCCGCTCCTTCCGCTTACTGTGAACCTCCCGGCACCGCTGCCGGCAGACCCCGCAGCGAAGCAACCGCTGGCCCAGGCGATCGATGTACACTACCATCGCCTCGTCGCTTTCCTCTACCCGTGTCACCGTGTGCGCTTTCAGGCGCAGTTGTTTTCTGATAAAAGTCTCTATGAGCACCTCGGCCTTTTCCCTTCGGTGTGTTTTGGCAAACAACTTCGAAGGATAGGAAGCCGCCGGGGTGCTCTTCAAGTGGCCGTCAACCGCCAACCCCATGTAGTCAAAGAGCTTCAGACGCAATTACACTTTTTGGATACGAGCCCTCTATTGGCCCCTCAGCGCAGAGGCCGGATCCACCTGCGTCGCCCGGCGTGACGGCAGATAACTTGCGATCAACGCCGACACCG
>CAZDGT010000266.1:0-16726 GCA_964504905.1 uncultured Bordetella sp.
AGCATCGTGATCTCCGACATCTACCTGGACGAACGAACTGGCATCGACGTGCTACATGCCGCTCGCAAACAAAATCCCTTATGCGCGGTAATCCTAATGACGGGGCGCGGCAGCATGGAAACAGTGATGGCGGCGACGGAGGGGGGAGCATTCGAGTACCTGGCCAAACCGTTCGAGATGTCGCACATGATCGAGACCATACGCCGCGCGGAAAAGTCGCTCGATGCCGTGGACGAGGAAAATGACGCCGCGTCGATTGACGATCTGCCGGATACCGAAATGATCGGCAGCTCGCCGCGCATGATCGAAATCTATAAAACGCTCTCGCGCGTCGCTCCGACGGATGCAACGGTGTTGATTGAAGGCGAAACTGGAACCGGCAAAGAGCTGATCGCCGGTATGATTCATCGCAACAGCAAACGGGCGCAGCAGCCGTTCGTGCCGGTGGATTGCGGGGCCATTGCACCCTCCCTGCTTGAAAGCGAATTGTTCGGGACGCTCCGCGGCGCGTATACAGGCGCCGACCGCGACCGCATGGGTGTGTTCGAAGCCGCCCACAACGGGACGGTGTTCCTGGATGAAATCGGCGATATCGACCTTGGTTTCCAGCTAAAACTTTTGCGGTTCTTGCAAGAGCGCGAGGTGCGGCCCCTAGGTTCTGCGCGCGCCAAGAAAGTGGATGTCCGCGTAATCGCCGCCACCAACAAAGACGTGCAGAAGATGGTGGAAGAGGGCAAGTTCCGCGAGGACTTGTGGTATCGGTTGAACGTGGTGCGGCTTACTGTGCCCCCGCTGTGTGAGCGCGCGAGTGATATTCCGCTGCTGGTCCACTACTTCCTGAAGCGCTACAACGAGCGCTACGTTCTGGACACCAAGATGACGGAGAGCGGTCTCAAGGTGTTGGAGAACTATAGCTGGCCCGGCAACATCCGGCAACTGCAGCATATGATGGAACGGCTGACGATTCTTGCGCCGGGCGGGCGCGTCGACGCCGACGTGGCGCGGGCTGCGATTGAACAGATGGATGTGCGGGATCATGGCAGCGAATCGCTGGCCGATACGGAGACCGACCAGATTCGCCGCGTCCTTACGGCGACCAACGGGAACAAGAGCCGCGCCGCGAAAATCCTGGGCATCGAACGCAAAACGCTATATCGGAAGCTGGAGCGCATGGGTCTGTGACCGCACCGCGTGTTAGCCGTCGTTGGTTCGTAGCCTCGCTGGCCGCCGCCACGTGCGCCGCTCAGAGCACAACCAGGGGCCGCACTCTTCCGTCAGTCGCGGTACGCTACACGGACCCGGCCACTGAATTTACCGTCCTGCGCCTTACCGATCCGCAATTTACCAGTTCCCTGCCCGCGTCCGGCAATCGCGGAGTAACATCTCGCCAACTTCTTTACGCATCCGATCTGGCGGGAAGCTGGCAGGCCTTCCGCATGGATTTAAAGAACAAGGAATCTCGGCAGCTGACAGAAGCGGAGCGCCTCGATCCAGCGTCGATCGGGCTGCTGGGGAATGAGAAGGGGTTCTGGCATTTCGACGGGCCCAGGCTGCTGCAGACGTCGTTTCCCACCTTAAAAGAGCGCGAGGTCTACGGCGTGCCCGATGGCTTCGAGAGATTGCCAGGGGTCAGCTATAGCGACGATGGGCAGTACGCAGCATTCGTGGAGAAAGGCTCCTCCCGTTACCGCCTGCGCTTGCTGCATGGGCAGCGCGGGGGCGCGAAAACCCTGGTGGAGTCGGCGGAGGAGCTGAGGGATCCTTTGATACGTCCGCGCTATGGATCGCTGCTGTACCGCACCCGGGGCGAACTATGGACCGTCCGTTTCGACGGCCAGCAAAGCCGCCGTCTTCCGCTCCCGGAGGGTGAAACGTTGCAGGCCCAGTGGACCGCCGACGGGCACGCGCTAGAGTATTTGAACCGCCCGGCCGATCCTAAAAAGCTGACGGCTCTCCGCGAGTGGACGCCGGATAGCGGCGCCGGACCCGGCCGCGACGCACGTATCGCCGATACCACCCAGTTCGTGCGCTTCCAAGCCAACTCCGATACCAGCGTATTTGTAGGCGCCAGCGGCAGTAAGGCCTCCCCCTACTTGCTGTTACTGATCCGGTCCGCGAACCGGGAACTAACCCTCGCGGAGCACCGGGCTAGCGATGCCTCCCTGGTGACCCCTGCCTTCTCCCCCAACAGCCAATTTGTAGTTTTCGTGAGCGATCGTCATGGAAAACCAGCAATTTATTGGATTGCTGTGGATAAATTGGTCACTGAGACCGATGGTAGTTAGAGAGGGCACGTGTATGGCCCTGGGGAGGAACCATTGAAGAACCGAGCGATACATTTCCTAACTGCTGTTTTGTTGCTGGCCGGCGCTCTCCCGCTGGCTGAAGCTAGGGCACCCAAGCGGGATTGCGGTGGAAAGTGCGAACTGGATTATAGCTTGTGCCTGCAGCGGGCGGCTAACAAAGCGGCCAGGAATACCTGTAAAGTGACGCACAAGATGTGCAAGCGCACCTGCCAATAGCCGCAGGAAACATCTAGGATGCGGCTGGTCGAAATCCTGATCATGACCCTTGCCGGCGTGTGGCAAGGCGTTCGCCAAGATTTCAACCTGCTGGAATTGGCGCTGGTAGCGGCCGGATGGTGGGCCTGGAACAAGGGCTGGCGTCCAAACTGGCCGTCGTGGATGCGCCGCCCCGTTCGCCGCCCCGGGCTAACGGCCCTGCTGCTTGTATTCGGATTCATTGCACTCAGGCTGGCGCTCATTCCCGCGCTGCCCGTCCCAGTACCGCTGGTCACCGACGAATTCAGCCATCTCTTACTGGCGGATACGCTGGCACACGGGCGGTTGGCGAACCCAACGCCGCCATTCTGGCAGCATTTTGAAAGCCTGCACATCATCCAGCAGCCGCAATACGTTTCAAACTATTTCCCGGGACAAGCGTTGTTTCTGGCCGCTGGCGTGGTGGCCTTGCATAGTGCGTGGGCCGGAGTCCTAGCCGGGTGCGTGTTCTTCCTGCTGGCGCTCTATTGGGCTCTGCGTGGATGGATGCCGGCGCGTTGGGCCTTATTCGGAGTCCTGCTGGCGGCGTTGCGTTTCGCGGTGGCGAGCTATTGGGTGAACGCGTACCACGGCGGATTCGTCCCCGCCGCGGGGGGAGCCTTAGTCCTGGGCGCCAGCGCCCGCTTGCTGCGCCAGGCCTCCGTGACCAACGGGGCCGCGCTGGGGCTGGGGCTCGGGATTCTCGCCGTGACCAGACCCTTCGAAGGCGTCGGGTACGCGGTGCCATTGGTTGCGCTGTTGGCCTGGGAATACCGTTCACGGCTCGCGGGACTGGTCAAGATTTCTGTGCCGGCGCTGCTGGTGGTGGGAGTAGCCTTGGCGGGCTTGGGCGTTTATCTGGAGGCGACCACCGGTAGTCCGTTCGTCACTGCTTACCACATCAGCCAGAAGACCTACGGGTGGCCTGTGGCGCTGGCGTGGACCACACCGCCCCACATCGAGAATCGCCACATCGAGATGGCGAATTACTACGCCTACGAGATCGGCGAACACGAAAAAGTAGCGCACCCGCTGGACTTCATCGAATACTTCACGCTGCACATCGAGGAGTACTGGCGCTTCTTCTTTGGGCCTGTGCTGACAATTCCGTTGATTATGTTGGGGAGCGTCTGGCGGCGCAGGAAGATGTTGTTCGCGGGCCTTGGGGGCGCCTTCGTTGCGATCATGCTGGAGGGCGCGGCATCGCCGCATTATCTCGCGCCCGCTGCCGCCGCGTTGATCGCCATCCTGGTGGAATGCTGCCGCCACCTGCAGGCCGCGCGCGTCCGCATTCTGCCGTTGCTGCCCGCCACCATGGTGCTAGTGCTGGCCCTGCGCGTCGGAGCACAGCAAGCCGGGTTGCCTTACACGCAGAAGCTAAATTTCCAAACCTGGTGCTGCCGGGTGGAAGGCGACCAGAATAAGCCCCGCATCATGGCGGAGTTGGCAAAGACGCCAGGGAAGCATCTGGTTTTCGTCAAAGCTAAAACGGATCCCAATAATCTTTATCAGTGGATCTATAACGACGCCGATCTAGATAGCTCGCGCTTCGTTTGGGCACGCGATCTGGGCGACGCCGAGAACGCGCAGTTGGCGGCTTCGATGGCGGGACGCAGTGTGTGGCTGGTGAATCCCAACGTCAACCCCGCTGCACTAACGACTTACGATCCCGTTACGCCGAAAACAGCTTTGCAATCGAAAACGCAGCCCCTGCCGCCAAGCCTCCGATAAGGGTTGTCCGGAAAGCGCTCTTTACTGGTGATACGCCCGTATAACGGCCCTTCACAAAACCAAAAATCGCCAGCGCAAGAATTGTGGCGGCAACGGAATAGCGCAAGGCTATCGATGACTGCGGAGTGATCAGGTAGGGCGTCAGCGGGATCAGTCCGCCAGCGATGTAAGAGAGAGCAATGGTCCCGGCGCTACGCACTGCCCTTCCTTCCTGGGGCTTTTCCAGGCCCAGTTCAAAGCGCATCATCCAGTCGACCCAAGTCGCCGGATTGCGTTCAAAGGCAGCCAGGACGAGCTCGCGCGATTCGCGCTCCAAACCGTACGACTCCAGAATCTCGTGCACTTCCTGGCGTTCATCGTCAAGCCGGTCCACGATCTCGAGCTCTTCGCGTTTGTGTTCGCTCGCGTAATGGTCTTCATCGCTGCGTGCGGCAAGGTACCCGCCCAGCCCCATCGCAATGGATCCGGCGGCGATTTCCGCCAGCCCGGCCACCACGATAATGTGGGAGGCATCGACGGCGCCGGTAAGTCCGGCAGCGAGCGCGAAGGGGACCGTAAGGCCGTCCGCCATGCCAATGACGATGTCTCGAACTACTTCCGACGATTGGAAATGTTTTTCAACGTGAGGTGTGAGAGGCACTCAGTTCCGCCTTGAGATATCTGCCAGTATAAGACTCCGCGACTTCCGCAATCTGTTCGGGCGTTCCTTCGGCCACAATCCGTCCGCCGCGGTCGCCACCCTCTGGGCCGAGATCGATCACCCAGTCGGTGCGCTGGATTACTTCGAGGTTGTGTTCGATGATCAGGATGCTGCCGCCGGAGCGCAGAAGGCGCTCGAAGGCATCGAGCAGCTTCGCGATGTCGTCAAAATGCAGTCCAGTGGTAGGTTCGTCGAAGATATAAAGCGTACCCTCGCTGGTGGCTTGCGAGAGATGCGCCGCCAGCTTCACGCGCTGTGCTTCGCCTCCCGACAACGTTGTGGCCGACTGGCCCAGCCGCAGATAGCCCAGGCCGACGTCATCCAGCACTTGCAGCTTTTGCACCAAGCGCGGTGTGGCAGCGAAAAATGAAATCGCTTCCTTCACGGTGAGCTGCAGGGCTTCGTGAATATTAAGCCCGCGATATCGCACGTCGAGCACGGTGGGCTTATAGCGAGTCCCTTTGCAATCGTCACAGACCAGTTCCACGTCGGCTAGGAACTGCATCTCGACGGTAACAGTGCCGTCGCCCTGGCAGGTTTCGCAGCGGCCGCCGGGGATGTTGAAGGAAAAATGCCCCGGAGTGTAGCCGCGCCGGTCGGCTTCCGGAGTTTTGGCGAATAGTTCGCGGATCAAGTCGAACGCCTTGATATACGTCACCGGATTCGAGCGCGGCGTGCGACCAATTGGAGTCTGGTCCACCAGAACCACGGCGGTGAGCAGCTCCGCGTTTTCCACCTTCTGGCAAGTGAGCTTTTCGGGCGCAAGCCCCCAAGCCTCGGCTTCGTCCGGCGAAACGGGAGACTCGCGATTCAACCGCTTCACGAGATTCTGATAGATGACTTCGTGCATTAGCGTGGACTTTCCGGAGCCCGAAACGCCTGTGACGGCCACCATCAGATTCAGCGGAATGGTCACGTCGATGCCCTTCAGGTTGTGCGCCTGCGCGCCCAGGAAACGGATCGCACGCTTGGGATTCGGAACACGCCTGGTGGTGAAGTGCGAAGTCGAGAGATCGCCCCGCAGGTAGCGCGACGTGAGCGATGCACTCCCGCCCTCCATCAGCTTTTGAAACGAACCTTCGAAGATGATTCGCCCGCCATTTTCGCCTGCGCCGGGGCCAAGATCAATGATGTGATCCGCTGCACGCATCACCTCAGGATCGTGCTCCACCACCACGATGGTGTTCCCCAGATCGCGCAGCTCATGCAGGATCTTGATCAGCCGTCCAGTGTCCCGGCTGTGCAATCCAATAGAAGGCTCGTCGAGCACATAGCAAGCGCCCACCAGTCGCGATCCCAAACACGTCGCTAGCTGAATACGCTGCGCTTCGCCGCCAGAAAGAGTTGACGAAAGACGGTCGAGTGTCAGATATTCCAGCCCGACATCGTTCAGGAACTTCAGCCGCTGCCGGATTTCCAGCAGAATCTTGTCTGCGATCGCAGCCTCTTCCGTGGAGAGTTCGGCATCAAGAAAGAACTGTTGCGCATCGGCCAGATTCAACTTGACGAGCTCTGCGAGAGTCTTGCCCCCCACGCGAATGTAGAGAGCTTCGGGACGGAGCCGCGAACCGCCACAATCGGGACACGTTGTGTAGCCGCGATACCGGCTCATGAAAACGCGCACGTGGACCTTGTATTTCTTGGTATCCAGCCACTTGAAGAAGCGCCGCATGTGATCGTAGACCAGCGCCTTTTCTTCTTCCTTGAGTTCGCGAAACGGCACGTTCATGCGTACTTTGCCGCGCGTGGCCTTGCGGAAATCCGGCATGTATCCGGAGTATTGCGGCTTGGTCCAGGGATCCACCGCACCGTTCTCGAGCGACAGCATGCGGTCGGGAATCACCAGATCCATGTCGTAGTCAATGGTGTTGCCGAAGCCCTGGCAGCGTTTGCACGCGCCGAACGGACTGTTGAAGCTGAACAGGCTAGGCTCCGGCGCAACGAATTCCTTGCCGCACAGCTTGCACTGGAATTTTTCGTTGAAGCGAAGCTGTTCGCCTCCGCCAGGCTCTCCGGCGGCTCTCTCAAAGATTACTTCGCCAGCTTCGCGGTAACAGATTTCAACGGTATCGACCAGACGCTGGCGCATCCCTGGCGAAATGGCCAAGCGATCCACCAAAGCGAACACCGGCTGCGTGAAGTCAATGTCCAACAGCGATTCGGGGGTCGAGAACTCAAATACGCGTCCGCCCTGGAACAATCGCGTGAAGCCCTTCTTGCGCAGATCGAAAAGCCGGTCGCGCAGCAGCTCAGTGTTTTTTTCAGGCGGGATCAAGAACAGCGCGTACCAGCGTGAGCTTTCCGGTTGCGCCAACATCTTGGTGGCGACATGATCCACCGAATCGCGCTCCACCAGGACCCCATCATTCGGGCAATAAGTGCGACCAGCGCGTGCCCATAAGAGACGCAGGAAATCGTACAGCTCTGTCGAGGTTGCGACTGTCGAGCGCGGATTCCGCGTCGTGTTCTTTTGGCGGATAGCGACTGGCGGAGCGATGCCTTCGATCTCATCGACATCGGGTTTTTCCATACGCTCCAGGAACTGGCGCGCGTAGGCTGAGAGCGATTCGACGTAGCGCCGCTGCCCCTCGGCGTAGATCGTATCGAACGCAAGCGAGGATTTCCCCGAGCCGGACACGCCCGTCACTACCGTGAGCTGTTCGTGTGGGATGTCAAGCGAAACGTTCTTCAGGTTATGAACGCGCGCGCCACGGATGGAGATGAAGTCGTTCAAGCAGAGAAGGCCATCTTTTATTATAGAAGTTTGAATTTGCGCGCCATCCGTTCGCTCCGCTTGAAACTCATGCACTGGTATGACGGCGCCAAGCGCGATCTGCCATGGCGCCGGACGCGCACTCCCTACGCCATCTGGATTTCAGAAGTGATGCTGCAGCAGACGCGCGTGGCGGCAGTGATCCCCTACTACGCGCGCTTCCTGGAGCGATTTCCCAACGCTGCGGAATTGGCGGAGGCGCCTGAACCGGAACTCCTCGCATTGTGGAGCGGACTCGGTTATTACTCGCGGGCACGCAATCTGCAGAAAGCCGCTCGCCAGATCGCCGAATTAGGCGAATTCCCCCGCGACTACGAGTCCATTCTGAAACTCGCGGGTGTCGGCACATACACTGCCGCCGCCATCGCCAGTATTTCTTTTGGACTGCCGCATGCCGTCGTGGATGGCAACGTCCGCCGGGTGCTAGCGCGCTGGACCAACGACGGCCACGTGGACGCGCAGCAAGTTGCCGATCAGATGCTCGACCGGAGTGATCCGGCGCGCTGGAATCAGGCGGTAATGGAACTCGGAGCTACCATCTGTTTGCCGCGCGATGCGCGCTGTGGCGAGTGCCCCGTCGCGGCCCATTGCGCCGCGCGCCGCGCGGGAACGCAAAACGATTTGCCGCTGAGGCGTGCGAAACCCGCACCAGAAAGTCTGGAACGAACTCTGCTAGTGATTCGCCGCAATGGGCGGCTTCTTCTGACACCGAGTGCGCGCGTCAAAGGCTTCTGGGATCTCCCCGAGCCATACGCGCAAGCCCGCGCGGGGACAACACTCGGTGAATTTCGGCACACCATTACTCATCGGCACTATCGCTTCACGGTTAAGGAAGCGACTTCCAGCGCGATACCCAAAACGTCGCGCTGGTACTCGGAAAAAGAACTCGTCCAAATCCCCTTGAGTACTACGGCAAAGAAGGCGCTGCGGTTATACAATGCGCTGTAGGAGGACACAGCCATGCCCAACCCGATTCCTAAGGGATACGGAACCGTTACGCCATTCTTATGTGTTGCGGACGCCGCGAAGCTGATCGATTTCCTGAAACAGGCATTTGGCGCCGAAGTCACATTTCGCATGAACCGTCCGGACGGCGCTGTCGCGCATGCTGAAGTGCAGATCGGCGATTCCAAAGTGATGATCGGCCAGCCAGCCCCGGGACAGGAACTGCGCGCGATGCTCCATCTTTATGTGCCCGACACGGATGCGAGCTACCGCAGCGCCATTGCCGCAGGGGCCGAATCGATTCGCGAGCCTGCGGATCAATTCTACGGCGATCGTAGCGCGGGCGTGCGCGATCTTTCCGGCAACCAGTGGTGGATTGCGACACACGTCGAAGACGTCGCGCCCGAAGAGATGGAACGCCGCATGGCGGCCATGGGCGCCAACGCCTAGACTTCTGACTTCGCCAGCCGGCGCTTCCAGCGCGCCTGACGCTCGGCGAGATCCGCCACGCGGATCACCATCGGCACATACAGCGCCTGTCCGCTGGCGACCGGCGGACCCAGATCGGTGAAGCCAAGCTCGTGATAAATGTCGGCTTTGTCGACGTGCCCGGAGATCACCATGGCGTCGTAGCCACGGGCGTGCTCGTAGACGCCTAGCATCAGACCAGCCATCACGACACCATTGCGGTGCACCGGATCGACCGCCAGCAACCGCACTTCGAGCAAGCGTCCGTATCCATCCAGGAGGCTTGGATCGGCAAGCTTCCCGGTCACCGACAGCGGCGGCTGGTCGTGCACCGATATCATACCGATGACTTTGTCACCAGCAAGTGCGATCACATAGAGATTCTTGTCATGAAACTTGTCGACCAACCGCTCGCCAAGTTGCGTGGGATGCTGCTCCAACTCGCCGGCGAACACGGCGTGATTCAGGCGGAAGATTTGTTCGAACTCGTCCTGAGTCTCCGCTTGCTTGAAGCGGTAGCGCACTTTCATTGAAGCTGGTCGAAGAGGCCGTTAATCTGGCTGGCCAGCACCGCGCCCATGGTCGCGATCTGCACCAAGCCGCGCGCGGCCAGATAGCCGCTCTCCCCGCCGATTCGGTAGCCCAGATTGAGGCAGCGATCCAGAAAACCTGCTTCGGGAGGCACAAAGGTGGTCACCACAGGAGCGGCGATAGACCCGTCGACCATTGGTTCAATACCCATGTCGCGCAGTCTATGACGTACTAGATTGCCGAGCGGTGCGTAATCGTGTTCGCGCCGCAGAGCCTCTTCCAGGGCCAGCAGCAACGGCGAGGGGAAAGTAAAGCAGGAACCTTCCGTGCGCATGGCCTCCGCTACATCCAGATAGACCGGGACTGGCCGCGCAAGCTGCGGAATTTCCGACGCAAACACAAACGCAACACCCGCGAACGAACCCAAGGCTTTCCCGCTGACGCCCGAGGCCAGCCAGACGCCCCGGAGATCCACGGGAACGGCGGCCAGACTGCTGATGCAATCCAGGGCCACGCGAACGCCGCGCGAGTTCGCCAAGGCGACCAGACCTTCGATGTCGTTCACCATTCCGGTGCTGGTTTCCAGGTGCACACCCCAGATCCAGCGCGCGCCGTCGAGTTGTTTTGCCACGCGCTCCAGATCCCAGGGCACGCCCCAAGGCCACTCAACCACATTCACTGGCAGGTTCCAGCGGGCGGCCTGACGCGCAATCCTGGCGCCGAATTCACCGTTCACCAGCACCACTCCGGGACCTTCCAGACAGCTTGCCACAGCTTCGTTGGCCAGCGTTCCACTGCCGTTCAGCAGCGCGGCGTGCTTCGCGCCGGTCATCTTCACCAGCGTCGCGCGAACGTCTTCAAAGCGGCGAATAAACTCTTGGCTGCGATGAGACAGCGGGGGTTGGTGGAAGGCGGCGTGGACCCTGGCGTCAATTTCCACCGGTCCCGGCATCAGCGAAATGATAGCCACAATCGGGTAGTGTAACTCAATTGTGCGAATGGCGGGGGTAAGCAGCGCGGACTTAATCAAACTCCTCTTTCGTTGCCGTAAATGTCGATGTGCAGGCGGGGCCCGTAGCGGAAACGCTCCCGCTTGCAGATGTCCACCAGCCAGCGGGCGCGGCCGTAGATGGCCTCCGGATCGGTGCCTTCCGGCATTAGAACCACGCGGCTACGATCCGCATCCGTCTCCCGAAGGATGGTTTCGATCTCCTCCAAATCGCCCGGATCGGAAACCACGAACTTGAGCTGGTAGGGGTATTCGGCCATCAGTTGTTTGAGCACGTCCGGTTGGTAGCGCAGGCGGTCGTGCTGCGCGGCCCAGCGCCCACCCTCGCGACGCGTTGGTGTCGAATTGGCCAGCTTTGGACTGATGCTCATCAAATCGCAGGCTACCGGCTTGAAGACCGTGCCGGCGGTCTCAATGGTAATGTGCAGATCGAAATCCTTCAGCCGCTGCGTCAGCCGCACGATATCTTCCTGAATCATGGGCTCTCCGCCGGTAACCACCACGTGCGTGGCCCAGCGCCGGCGGACGTCGGCCAGGATTGTGCCTAACGGCTTGTCCTCGCCCTCGGGCTTCCATGAGGTGTACGGCGTATCGCACCACGAACAGCGCAGATTGCACCCGCTCGTGCGCAGGAACACGCTGGGAACGCCAGCCAGCATTCCCTCTCCCTGGATGGAATAAAAAATTTCGGAGATCATCATGGAGTGTGTACCAGCGGGTCCCGAATGCCGACTTCTGCAAAACCCTTTTCGCGCAGCAGGCACGAGTCGCATTGGCCGCATGGGTGGCCAGCCGCATCTGGATCATAACAGCTATGCGTAAGAGTGAAGTCCAGACCGAGTTCCACGGCCAGACGCACAATACCTGCTTTGCTGAGTGCGACCAACGGCGTATGAATCTGGATGAGCGTGCGCCCTTCCACCCCGGCCTTGGTCGCCAGGTTGGCCATGTGCTCAAAGGCTTGAATGAATTCAGGACGGCAATCCGGATAGCCCGAGTAATCCAGCGCATTTACGCCGATGAAAATATCCGAGGCCTCGAGCACCTCCGCCCAGGCCAGCGCATACGAGAGAAAAATTGTGTTGCGCGCGGGAACATAGGTGATTGGAATTCCCTCGCCCATCTCCGCAGGCGAGCGATGCTTGGGCACGTCGATATCCGCGGTCAGGGCGCTGGCGCCGAAGGCTCGCAGGTCGATGCGCGCGGTGCGATGTTCACGCGCTCCAAATGCCGCGGCCACACGGGCGGCGGCATCCAACTCGACGCGATGGCGCTGCCCGTAGTCGAAGGAAAGCGCGTAACATTCGTAGCCGTCTCGCCACGCCAGTGCGAGACAGGTTGACGAATCCAGGCCTCCACTCAACAGGCACACAGCTTTGCGGGAACTCATGCGAAACTTTATTGTAACCGCGGCATTGCCGCGAATGAGCCACTTATGAGCCTTCCCGCTTTCACGCAGCATCAGCCTTTTGTTTCCGAGAAGAGCACGATGAAGGAGTTCACGCTACGGGCCGTGCTGCTCGGATTGGTGATGTCGGTGGTGCTGGGCGCGGCCAACGCCTACCTGGGATTGCACGCCGGCCAGACCATCGCCGCTACCTATCCCGCGGCGGTGATTGGCATGGCGTTCCTGCGCGCTTTCAAAGGGACGGTGCTGGAAGAAAACATCGCGCGCACGGCGGGCTCCATCGGCGAATCGGTTGCGGCCGGCGCGATTTTCACGATACCCGCGTTCGTCATGTCGGGATCTTGGACTTCGTTCGATCCCGCGCAAGCTTATTGGAAATCCACGGCGCTGATGCTGGTGGGCAGCGTTCTCGGCGTGTTGTTCGTATCACTGGTGCGGAGAGCGCTAGTGGAAGATGTGTCTCTTCCCTTCCCGGAGTCGGTAGCGGCGGCGGAGATTCACAAGGCCGGTCAGCGCGGAGCGGACGCGGCTCGCTACCTTTTCTGGAGCATCGGATTCGGCACGCTGATCCAGGCGCTGGGTGAACTGAAGCTTTACGCAGTGGATAATGCATTCGTCGTGCGGATCGGGCAACTCGGCAAGACCTTTGTCCGCCTGGGCCAGCCGGGTAGCCCCAATGTCCTCCAGACCGGGGCGATCTCGACAGTGGCCGCGCCAACCATCAGCCCAGCGCTGGTTGGAGTCGGCTACGTCATCGGCCCGGAACTGGCGTCGCTCAGCTTTTCGGGAAGCCTGCTGGCGTGGGGCGTTCTGGTGCCGTTAATGATGTATTTCATGGGGCCCAATCTGCAAACATTTCTGCCGCCCGGAGCAGGCGACGATGGCTGGGCTGCGTTGGCTGCGGCGGTGTGGCGTTATATCATCCGGCCCGTGGCGGTGGGCGGAATGATGGTGGGCGCGGCCTACACGCTGATCCGCATGGGCAAAAAGCTGACGGCCAGCCTGGGGCGGGCGTTGGCGGAAGTGCGTCACGGCGCGCCGCCCATGGAGTCGATGATCCGCACCGAGCGCTACATGGGATCGAAAACCGTGCTCTCGCTCATCGGCGCAGTTTTCCTGCTGATGATCGCGCTGTACTTTTACATTTCCGGACAGATGGTGGCTGCGCTGGTAGCGGCGGTGGTCATGTTGATTGTCGGATTCTTTTTCGCCACGGTGTCAGGCAACCTGGTGGGCGTGATCGGGTCGTCTAACAATCCCGTTTCCGGTCTGACACTTTCGACGCTGATCATTGCCGCGCTCTTGATGGTATCGCTGGGCATCTCTGGTCCCGGCGGCGTGGCGGTGGTGCTGGGCGTAGCTGCCGTGGTGTGCGTGTCGTCCGCCGTGGCTGGCGAGTTGATGCAGGATTTCAAGGCGGGGTACATTCTGGGTGGCACTCCGCGCAACATTCAAATTGTGGAATTGATCGCCGTGGTGCTCTCCAGCCTGGTAATGTACTTTCCGCTTTACATCCTGCACGTGGGGAACATCAAGAGCGGAGGCACGGGCTTCGGCGATCCCAAGCTGGCCGCGCCGCAAGCTGGATTGATGGCCGCCCTGGCGCAAGGCATTGTAGGCGGCGAAATGGCCTGGCCGCTGGTGGTGACCGGCGCGATCTTCGGCGTGGTGCTGATCATGTTCCGCGTGCGCAGCCCGATGCTGGTGGCGGTGGGCATGTACCTGCCCTTCCAGACCACCTGTGCGATTTTTGTCGGCGGAATATTGCGCTGGCTCACGGACTCACGCAGCCGAGCAGCGCTCAATAACGCGGCGCAGGCGACGCGCGTCGAGAACGTGGGCATCCTGGTAGCCAGCGGATTGATCGCCGGCGAGGCGCTGACGGGGCTCCTCTTCGCGTATTTCAAATTCAAAGACATCGCGGTGCTGGAGGTATTCAAAGACCCGTCCTACGCGTTTGGCTTCGTCGTGCTGCTTGTCATGGGATTCGCGATGGTGCGCGTCCCGCTGGCCAATGCTGGACGCCCGGAGGATCCCGCGCCGCCATCGGCAATGGTGTGAGCAGGAAATCACCGAGCAACCGAGTCTTCCTTTCTGCTGAATGGCGGGACTTAGTGATGTTGAATTATGAAGTTGAGCCCACACTCTTGGAAGACTACGTCCCGCCGGGGACCGTCCTGGATTCGTTTGGCGGGAAAACCTACGTAAGCTTGGTAGCCTTCCAGTTTCGCCGCACAAAGCTCTTTGGCGCTCTCGCTGTTCCATTTCATGCGAATTTTGATGAGGTAAACTTGCGATTCTACGTCCGCCGCAAAGAAGGGAATGAGGACCGAAGAGGTGTGGTCTTCATCGCAGAGATCGTTCCGAAGTGGGCAATCGCTAAGATTGCCCGGCTTGCGTATGGGGAGAATTACATCTGCCTTCCCATGAAGCACTGCGTTAACCTGGGTGGGGCCACCAAGACAGCCGAGTATCGGTGGCAACTCAACGGCGCTTGGTGCAAGCTCCATGCGCGCGCATCCGTCACTCCCGCGCCCGCCGAAGAGGGCAGCCTGGAACAATTCATTACCGAACATTATTGGGGTTATTCCGCTCAGCGTAATGGAGACTCGCTTGAGTACCACGTCTCGCATGTGCCCTGGAGTATTTGGACGAGCACAGCTGCTGGATTTGAAGGGGATGTCAGCTGCCTTTATGGTTTGGAGCTCGGAAAAATTCTGCAACGTCGCCCTGACTCTGCCTTCATAGCAGACGGCTCGCCCGTTACAGTATCGACGGGGAAGAGAATCCAATGAAAGAGCCGTTAAAAAAGTCTCTATTCTAAATATGGTGGTTCAGCCGATTCCCTCCTCGACCGCGACGCGCATCACGTGGCTCTCCAATTGCTCCACCCACAGCGAAGGAGACGTTTATGGTGGAGGTTTTTACACAACATCTCGGCGCGGTTCAGTTTGAGATAAGTGCGCGGGGACACAAGGTTTTTTGCGATCAGCCGGTCGAAAACGGAGGGTTCGACGAAGGCATGACGCCCCCCGAACTGATGCTGGCGTCGCTGGGTTCATGTGCGGCATATTACGCAGTTGACTACTTGAAACGCTCCAAGCTCCCGTCAGATGGCGTCCGCGTGCGTACCACCGCGCAGAAGGTGCCGGGGCCGCCCCGGCTCGATGATATTCACATTGAACTGGACTGTCCCAGTGTGGTAGAAGTGCGACACCAACAGGCGCTTCTCGAAGCCGTCCGGAAATGCCTGATTCACAATACACTGCTGAATGGACCCAAAATTCGAGTAGAGCTGGCTCTGTCAGCAGTGCAAAGCGCGGCCTAAAATCAGTCTCTGGCCAAAGAGATTGCACGGAACGAAGTCACGAACTCGATGGCGGCGATGTTGCCTTCTGTGCCCGGATAAAAGGCGCCCTGCTGAACGGTGTAACCAAACTTGATCAACTGGTGCGCGCTGGGACGAAAGCCCGCGGCGAATTCGTAGGTCTGCGATCCGGGAAACGCACTTGCACGCAGGTAGCTGACACGCCCCGCGGCGTACCAGCGAGGGTTCAGTATCCGCCGGACCTCTGCGTACCCCATGTGCTGGGTGAATGTAGGGATCGCACGGTAGTCCATCTGGAAGCGCTGCAGTTCACCCCACACGTTCCAATGTCCCCAGCCCCACTGGACGTCCAGCCCAAGCCCGCGACCAGGCAGGTCTTTGGGATTCGCTTCTCCCGGGAAGAAGTAAGGATACCGCCGGTCAAGATACGGACCGTAGTAAGCCGATCCGCCAACTCGAAGGCCCTGGCGAATCGTGTATCCGAGCCCTCCAGCCCAGTTGCCGTATTGATCGTTATCGAAGATGCTTCTCCGATTCGCCGGTGAGGAATTCACGAACTGCGCACGCGCATCCAGCTTGCCCACGGTGGCATCCACCTGCGCGCCTAACAGGCCCAAGAAGGTTACCGGTTTGTAGTAGTAGCCATAGGCGGAGGGCATTCCAATGAGCGGATTATCCGCAGGGTCGTAGCGCTGCAGGAACGCGCCAAAAGCCGAGGAAAGCTGCCCCACGCGCACCACCACGGAGCGATTGTGGCTCCAGAAGCGCGCATAGCTGAGGTTCAACTGCAACAAATCCCCTTTGACGCCGTATCCCTGGGTCTCGAACTCCTCTTCGAAATAGGGGCGCGAGTGCACTTGGACCGCTCCCGAAATTGCCCAGTGAGAATTGAATTTCCATGTGGGATAGAGCATCGCCCGGAAGCCACCGGTCACCGGGGCTCCATCGCGCGGCTCTTCCGTCAGTTCATGTGAATAAGATGAGGCCGCGCTCAGAGTCGTTCTCAGTTCAAATCCGGACTCTGCTTCCTGGGCGTACGCGGCCGTTCCAGCAAGCAGAAAGATTGCGTAGGCTCTCACGATGCCTCCCTTCCCTGGATAGCGATTTGTTCGGCAAGTTCACCGCGCACTGCATGCGAGAGACTGTGCAGCGATTGATTCCCCGTGAGCACCATCTGTTGCTTTCGTTGATCCCCCAGCCTGGCGAATGCCTCCACCACTACCGGGTCCATTTCGGAGCCACACACGCTTCGGAGCACGGCAATCGCCTCCCCGTGACTCTTGCCGCGGCGGT
>CAZDGT010000267.1:0-4942 GCA_964504905.1 uncultured Bordetella sp.
CCTCCGGCGTGTTCAATTTCCAACTGGCAGAGGTCCAATTCCGGCTTGCTGCGCGCCAGCAGACCCACGCGAGCGCCGTTGGTGGCGAAGCCCATCGCGAGACGCTTACCAATGCCGCGTCCCGCCCCCGTCATGAGTACCGTGACAGTTTTGAAGGAGTGCACATCATCACGGTAGTACAAATTCTAGGGGAAGCGTCAACTTTCCCGCCCGAAAAATTCATGCCGCGGGCCGAATCTCGTAACTAGTTACAATTTGGGCAGTTGCGCGGACCGTCGCGACGGCTCCGCAGTACTTGTCAGTGGAGAGGGCTATGGCTCGCTCGACCGCTTCCGCCGATAAATTGTGTCCGTGGACGATGTGCTTCAGCTCAATCTTGCGAAAAGCGCGCGGGTGTTCTTCCAGTCTCTGGGTGCGAATCTCGACTTGGTACGCCGTCACCTGCTCGCGCTTCTTGTGGAGAATCGAAATCACGTCGGCCGCCGTGCAGCTTCCCAACCCCGTAATAAACAGTTCCAACGGGCCGGGAGCGGCCTTGCGTCCGCTCTTCACGTCTATAGCGATGGCATTGCCGCTCGGCGTGGTGGCTATGAAGAACTCGTCACCGGCATACTGGATAATGGTGGGAGGCGCGGGATTCATCCTTTCACCAATAGCACACGTTAGAGCCTAAACCTTCGGATGCCTGACACCCTTACCCTTGCACAGATTCAGAATGCCCGGCAGCGCATCGCGCCGTGCGTACGCCGAACGCCTCTCACGGCAAGCGCCGCGCTGAGCGAGCGCCTGAAGACTAACGTCTACGTGAAGCTGGAATTGTTCCAGAAGACAGGCTCCTTCAAGGTGCGCGGAGCTTTCAATAAGGCGTTAGGACTCAAGGCCGAGGAACGCGGGCAGGGGATCGTTGCCGTGAGCGGAGGAAATCACGCGCAGGCAGTGGCCTACGCCGCCCGCACTTTGGGACTGAAGGCTGTGATTCTGATGCCGGAATCGACGCCCGCAAACTACGTCGATGCCACCCGTGGCTATGGCGCTGAAATCAAGTTCGCCGCCGATGTGAGCGCGGCGTTCGCCGAAGTAGCTGAATACGAACGGCAAGGCTGGGCCTTTATTCATCCCTTTGACGATCCGGTTGTGATCGCCGGCCAAGGAACCATTGGTCTGGAGATTCTGGACGACGTGCCGCAGGTCACCGATATCATCGCCAGTGTGGGCGGCGGAGGGTTGATCGGTGGGATCGCCACCGCTGTAAAGTCCCTTAAGCCTTCGGTGCGTGTGTGGGGTGTGGAGACGGAGGGAGCGGACTGCATGTCGAAGTCGCTGGCGGCGGGCAAGATCGTGACGCTGGACGTCATTACTTCCGTGGCGCGGACACTCGGCGCCCCAGCGCCCTCTGAACAAACTTTGGCTATGGCGCAGAGCTTACTCGAGAACGTCACTGTGGTGAGCGATAGGGAGGCTTTGGCAGGGTTGCGGTTTCTGCTGGAACGGTTGAAGGTGCTTACGGAGCCTGCCGCCTCCTGCACGCTCGCCGCAGCCGACCGCCTGAGGGATCAATTCTCGAAGGAACGCCACGTAGTGCTGGTGTTATGCGGCGGCAATATGCCGCTGGAGGATCTAGCCCGGCTGCCGGGTGCCTAGGCCCAGTAAAACGCATCCTGTCAGGATCAGAGCAAGGCCAATAAACTTGGCGCGTGTGAACGGCTCGTTGAAGAACAGCCGGGACCACAGCATGGTCCAGACGTAACCGCTGGAGACCATGGGGAACAGGATGCTGAGTTCGCCGCTCCGCAATCCCAAGATGAAGAACACGGAGGACAACAGATAACCCGCGATGCCAGCGGCCAGCGGCCAGTTGGTGTAGAGGGACCGCACATTCCTTTCCAGCCTCTTCGATCCGGCTTTGA
Organism: uncultured Bordetella sp.; assembly: GCA_964504905.1. Lineage (GTDB taxonomy): Bacteria > Acidobacteriota > Terriglobia > Bryobacterales > Bryobacteraceae > Palsa-187. The sequence continues at coordinate 1,908 of CAZDGT010000267.1, forward strand.
ATCCAAGCGCGCTAAAACTTCCGATAAAAGATCCAAAAGTCACCAAGGCGATCGAGGAAATGGGTGTCGTCATTTGTGGGCTCCAACTCCCAGAACTCCGACGCCGATCATGATCGCGGAGATTCCACCGATCTTGTAGGGGTTCATGTCTTCCCCGAAGACCACGACGGAGAGAACCGCCACCCATACATAGCTGAGCGAGATGAGCGGATAGAGCACAGACAACTCGCCATGCCTGAGCGCTACGACCATTAGCGCGGCGCCAATCCCGTAAAGGGCCATGCCGCCGATCAAAGGAAAGTTTGTCAGCAGACCCACAAACGAAGGGTGTTGCTTAAGATAGATGGTTCCGAACTTCAGGCAGACCTGGGCGGCGGCCGACAATATTGTGAACGCAACGATCATCACAAGCGAACGGCGCTTTTGCCCGGAGGTGGAAGGAGTCACGGAAACTTTACTAAGGATAGCGGAATCCCCTACTCGCCGCTCTGCTGCAGGAGCTTAGCTACCAGTGCGGTCCAGCCTGTTTGGTGGCTGGCTCCGAGCCCGGCGCCGTTGTCGCCGTGAAAATACTCGTAAAACAGCGGGTAGTCGCGAAAGTGCGGGTCGGTCTGGAACTTTTCGGTTTCCCCAAACACCGGGCGCCGTCCTTGGTCGTCGCGCAGGAAAATATGCGAGAGCCGCCGCGAAAGTTGAGCCGCCACTTCGCCTAAATGCATCCGGGTACCTGAGTTGGTTGGAAACTCAACTGTGAATTCCTCGCCGAGATAGTAGTGGAATCTTTGCAGCGATTCGATCAGCAGATAGTTAATCGGGAACCACACCGGACCGCGCCAGTTGGAATTCCCGCCGAACAACTCGGTCTGCGACTCAGCAGGTTCGTAGCCGACGCGATATTCGTGCCCGTCTACATGCAGCGTGTAGGGATTCGCTTGGTGAAATTTCGAAACGGAGCGAATTCCATGGGGCGAAAGGAACTCGGCTTCATCCAGCAGCTTTTCCAGGATGCGAACCAGACGGCCGGGGGTCACCAGGCTGAGCAAATGCCGCTCGCCAATGCCGTGGCGCATGAGCGGCGCCAGATTCTGGCACAGGTCCGGGCGATTGGCAACGAACCAGTTCATGCGTTTCTGGAATCCCGGCAGAGCTTCGATCAGACTTGATTCCATGGTATCCACCGCGAAGAGCGGGATGACGCCAACGACGGAGCGCACCCGCATGGGGAAGGACGCCTCCGGCAAGTTCAGACGATCGTAGAAGAATCCGTCGTCGTCGTCCCACAAGCCTTGACCGCCCATTTGGTTGATGGCATGCGCGATGTAGAGGAAGTGTTCAAAGAACTTGTTCGTGATGTCTTCGTAAAGCGGGTCGGTCTTCAAAGCCAGCTCTTGCGAAATACGCAGCATGTTCAGGCAATACATGGCCATCCAACTGGTGCCGTCGGATTGCTCGATGACGCCTCCCTTCGGTAAGGCTTTGGAGCGGTCGAATACCCCGATATTGTCGAGCCCCAGAAATCCGCCCTCAAAAATGTTGTTGCCCTCGGAGTCTTTGCGGTTTACCCACCAGGTGAAGTTCATGAGCAGTTTGTGGAACACCGTCTCGAGGAAGGCGTAATCCGGTTTGCCGGTGATCTTCCGGTCGATCTGAAAGACGCGCCAGCAGGCCCAGGCATGGACTGGCGGGTTGACGTCGCCAAAAGCCCACTCGTACGCCGGGATCTGCCCGTTGGGGTGCATATACCATTCCCGGAGAAAGAGTTTGAGCTGCGACTTGGCGTTGTCGGGGTCCACCAGCGCCAGCGGGATCATGTGGAACGCCAGGTCCCAGGCGGCGTACCACGGGTATTCCCATTTATCTGGGATTGCGAGCACGTCTTCGTTATGGATGTGCACCCAGGCGGAGTCCCGCCCTTTCAAGCGCGCCACCGGCGGCTTGGGCTGAGCGGGGTCGCCTTTGAGCCAATCCGCGACAACGAAATGGTAATGCTGCTTGGACCACAACAGCCCCGCGAGGGCCTGGCGCTGCACGCGTTTGCCATCCTCGGAGAGAGTGGCGGGCGCGAAGGAGTAAAACTCATCGGCTTCCGCGATGCGCTCAGCAAACACGCCGTCGATATCGTGGATCAGCCGCGACGGCTCCGTTCGCATTGTGAGGCGCAAGCGGATAGTCTGGGTTTCTCCGGCCGCAAAATTGAGGCGATACCAGGCGCAGGCTTTGGTGCCGCTCCCGGCGGGGTTCACCGCGTCTTCCTCGCCGTGAATGATCCGCCGGTGGAACGCGTCCTTCACGTAGTAAGCGGCTCCCGGCTGGCCCTCCCAATTCCACAAGGCTTTCGTGTTGGTTTCGTTCTCCGTGAACAGGAGTTGCGGCGAACCCTCCATGCAGAATTGGTAGGCTCCTAGTTCGGGCTCGTTGATATCGATGACGGGAATGGTCGTGGAATCGGGCGAGCGGTAGAGAACGGGCTTCTCCGAACTCTTTCCCCAGGACCACTGGTTGCGAAACCAGACGGTGGGCGCCAGATGCAGGGGCGCCGCGTCGGGGCCGCGATTTGTGATGGAAATGCGGATTAGGATGTCATCCACATCGGCCTTGGAGTATTCGACGAACACATCGAAATAGCGGTCCTCGGCGAACACGCCGGTGTCGATCAATTCAAACTCCGAATGGCCGCGCCCGCGGCGCCGATTTTCTTCCAGCAGGCGTTCGTAGGGAAACTCCGCCTGGGGATATTTGTACAGGCACTTCATGTAGGTGTGTGTGGGAGTCGAATCCAGGTAGTAATAACACTCCTTCACATCTTCGCCATGGTTGCCTTGGTCGCCGCTAAGCCCAAACAGGCGCTCTTTGAGGATGGGATCGCGGCCGTTCCACAGTGCCAGCGCGAAGCACAGACGCTGGTGGTTGTCGCAAATACCGGCGATGCCGTCCTCGCCCCAGCGATAGGCGCGCAAATGTGAATGTTCGAAGGGGAAATAGGCCCACGCGCTGCCATCGGGGCTATAGTCCTCACGGACCGTACCCCAGGACCT
>CAZDGT010000268.1:0-2428 GCA_964504905.1 uncultured Bordetella sp.
ACCGGAGGTCTTGTGAGCCCTTTCCTGCGGATGTCATATGTGGTTGCCGCAGTGGCCGGGGTTGGGTTCTTCTTCATGTCGATCCTGTTGCTTGGAGTCTGGCCGGGCCGGGCGCTTGAGGTACAAATTCGCCAGACCAAACCAGACCATCCCTTGGCCCTGACTGCCGGCGAGATGCGTGGGCGAATCATCTATGCGAGAGAAGGCTGTGCGTACTGCCACACGCAACAAATTCGATACGTGGCAAATGACATCGCTCGTTTCGGTGCGGCGACGTTAGCCTGGGAAACAATTTTCGATTACCCGCATCTTTGGGGTACGCGCCGCATCGGGCCCGATCTTTCGCGTGAGGCAGGCGCGCGATCCGCTGATTGGCAACGATCGCACCTCTACGCGCCACGCACCCTAGTGGCGGATTCCGTGATGCCAGCCTTCCAGTGGCTATTTGATGGCGCACCAGATCGTCCCAAACAAGAGGCTCGTGACTTGCTGGAATATCTTGAAACGCTGGGACGTGACCGCGCGCTCTCGGGGCCGGAGGGCGAAGCGCATGCCAAGGCCGCCTGCAATTGTTCTGACGACGAGAAGCGCTACGCATTTGGCTCCCCCGTGTTAAATGCCAGCCCGTCGTTCGCGCGCCGCAATGGAAATTTTCCTAGGCTCCCGCGGTCAAGCGACCTGAACCGCGGGCTGCAACTGTATTCGATCTACTGCGCCAGTTGCCACGGACTTGGTGGCGAGGGCAACGGGCCGGGGGCGGCGGGGTTGCATCCGCGTCCCGGGAACTTCACAGAGCAGGAATACACCGCGCAACGCCTAGGCTTCGCCCTGTGGAATGGGGTAGCTGGTACGGCCATGCCCGCTTGGCGCGATCTAACGCCCGCGGACCTCTCCGCGGTCATCGAAGTCGTTCGAAGGTTTCGCGCAGCGCAGCCGGAACCGGCCATCCCGCAATCGGTGCTGGACCTCGGCTCACGCGTGTATTCGGCACACTGCGCCCAATGTCACGGAAAGAATGGGGCCGGAGACGGAACGGCCGCCGCCCAGTTTCCCATCGCGGCCACGAATTTCCGCGCGCAGCGTCCAACTCTGGCGGCCAGCCTTCGCGCATTGCGGAACGGAATCGAAGGAACACCGATGGCCCCATGGTCCGGCGAACTATCGGAAGCGGAGCTATCGGCAGTAGCGTACTTCGTTCGTGGCTTCTTCGAAGGAGATGCTAACCAATGAACATGACCGGCTCCATGGGACCACTGATCCACCTGACCGCGATGGACGTAATTGTGGGGCTGGCTGTATTGCTCTCCCTCGTCTTTTCCGTCGCTTGGTTCCTCTCGCAGCGCTTGAGGGTGTGGGTGGAGCGTCCCAAGTACCGTTTTCAAGCGGACGTGCGAACCTATGATCAGACGCGAGTCCGCAAAGACATATCTTAAAGGAAGGAACACCCTCTGATGAAGTCAGATTCTTCCATACACGGAATGGGCATGGTGATCGTGCTATGCGCCATGATCGGCGTGATCTCGGTGGCTGCCACACTAGCGTTTGGCAGAGTCTCCTTCCCCTCTGATCGGGTCGCAGCCAAGTCAGCTTCCATCGGTGCCACGGAAGAGTACGGAAAGAGGTTGATCTCCGAGACACCGGAGTACCTTGGTCCGGATGTCGCTGATCCGAAGATGAGGCACATGGATAGCCGGCTGGCATGCGCTTCCTGCCACATCGGATCGGGCGTTGAGCCGGGCAATCTCAGCCTGGCTACCGCGTTCAGCAAGTACCCGCGCCTCTCGCCCAGAAGTGGCGGGAAAGAAACCATTCAGGAACGGATTAATGGCTGCATGATGCGCAGCATGAACGGCCGCGCTCTTGCCGAGGATAGCCCGGAGATGGTCGCGATGGTTTCGTACTTGCGGTTCCTGTCGGAACAAGACGCGGCTACTAGTGCAAGTCTCCGGAAAGCGCATGAACCACCGCCGTTTGAGACGCCTAAGCGCGCTGCCGATCTCAAGGCGGGCCAAGGCGTGTTTGCAAAGCGTTGTTCGGGGTGTCACGGGCGGGAGGGTGCCGGGCTTGCGGCCGCGCCGGATTTGGTTCATGGCTTTGTGTTCCCGCCTTTATGGGGACCAAACAGCTTTAACGACGGTGCCGGTATGCATAGGGTCCTGACTGCGGCGCGATTCATCAAGGCTCGCATGCCCTTGGGCAGCCCGGATCTCAGCAATGATGAAGCGCTTGACGTCGCCGCGTTCATCAATTCAAGACCCCGCCCGGAAATGAAGGGATTAGAACGCGACTACCCGGATCGGAGCAAGAAGCCCGTGGATACTGGTTATGGGCCGTACGGGGATTCATTCTCGATAAAACAACACCAATTTGGTCCGTTCCAGCCCATTGAGGCCTTCTACAAGAAGGGCAAAGCGCCCGCGCGGTGAGA
>CAZDGT010000269.1:0-1586 GCA_964504905.1 uncultured Bordetella sp.
CCAGCGCGTCTTCGCGCAGCGTGATGCCACAAACCTTGACCATCATGACCGCAAGTCCCGTAGCGCCGCGGCCGGATCGGCGGATTTCATCAGGTGCTCACCAACCAGGAAAGCGTGGAATCCGGCGGATTGAAGACGCTGCACGTCGGCTCGCGAGTGAATCCCGCTTTCGGCAACTTTGATGGCTTTGGCTGGTATCTTTTCGATCAACCGAAGCGAGGTGTCGAGCGTAACCTCAAAAGTGTGCAGGTTGCGATTGTTCACGCCGATGATTTCCGCGCCGGAGTCGAGCGCGGCAGAGAGTTCATAGTCGTCGTGAACTTCCACGAGGGCTGCCATACCGTAGCTCGCTGCGATTTCGCGGAAGGAGCGTAGTTGGGCGGCATCAAGGATCGCCGCGATCAGGAGAATGGCGTCGGCCCCATGGGCGGCTGCTTCGATAACGTGGAACTCATCGATAGTGAAGTCCTTGCGCAGAACCGGAATGGTCACGGCGGCGCGGGCGGCTTCCAAGTCGCCCAAATTACCTTTGAAAAATTCTTGATCGGTCAGGACGCTCAGAGCAGCGGCGCCGCCCGATGCGTAGAGTTTGGCCGTGGAAGCGGGCTGGAAGTCCCCAGTGAAGACGCCCTGGCTTGGCGAAGCCTGCTTGATTTCCGAGATGATCGCCGGGCCGGTAGCGGTAAGGGCGGCCCGGAAATGCCGAGCTGGGGCGCGCTCGGCAGCACGGCGTTCCAGATCGGCGCGGCGGGTTGATTCGCGCGCGAGCGTGGAGCGCTTGTGGCCGACAATTCTAGCGAGAATATCTGGGACTGCCACTGCCATGAAGGGGAATTTTCATGGTAGCACCACCTTGAGACTGATCCCACTTGCGGCGTCTACGTGGATCTCGAAAGATCCGCCGTGCGCCTCGACGATACGGCGTGTGCTGGCGATGCTTAGATTGCAGCCGGGTCCCAAGCATGTTTCAGAGCGGTAACCGGGCGCGGATGTGGCGATCTGCAGGCATACCTTGCCTTCCTGAACCGTGGTAGAGAGGCGGGCCGGATGGATATCATTCGCCAACTGCCGGAATAGTACAAGCAAATTTTCCACGAGTGCACGCGCGCGTCCCGGGTCCAGACTCACCAGGGGCAATCCGCCCGCGAGGTCTAGCCGCAGAGTAGGGCCTCTATTTATGGCTCGCGCGGACACCACCTGGGTGATCAGCTCTTCCAGATTCAGCGCCTGTGGCGCCAGGGGCATGATCTCAGCGAGTTGCAGAGCATTCGTCAGAATCCAGCTGGACTGTTCCACAAGTTGCTGCAGGCGCACCGCCTGGGTACGCGCCGGGCTATTCTCGCGCGGCAGAACGAGGCTCAGGTAGTAGGCGATAGACTCGATGGCGCTCAGCGGCTGGCGCAACTCGTGCGCGATGGTTTGTAAAGCCACCACTGATGACGAGGACTGCGGATCAGAAGCCGCCGCTACCGTCTGCACTGCGGTTGCGGGAATCATTTTTCCTTCGGGGGATGCCACTAGTTTGGACCGCGCGAGCCGCCGCGAGTCAAGTGGCAGAATTTTACGCCGTGTAGAGACCCATCGCC
>CAZDGT010000270.1:0-15338 GCA_964504905.1 uncultured Bordetella sp.
GTTGATCAATTGCTGGCCTGTTATTTCGTAGCTTTCGTACCGCCGCAAATCGGCTATCGGGAAAATGAACTCGACGGACTCTGGAGGGTCGTTCGAGCCAGCATTCACGGTGGTGCGAAAGGCAATGCCTCCGAATCGCTGCGCATCTTTGAAATAGGGCAGAACAGGCCGGATGAGATGCGAGACATGGCGGTCGAATGCCAAAGCAGCAAGCCGATACTGCGAACCCGCGTCGGCGGCAGCCAGCGTCGTTTTCATAGATAGACGCCAATAAGAGACGCCGCGGAAAGCGATCAGAGCCGGCTTCGCTAGCGGATCGAAATTTGCTTGCGGGCCAAGTTCCTGGACCATGCGATCAAGATCCGCCGTGGATGGGCCTTCACCATTGTGTGGGGAGACGGATTCCGCAATTTTAGCCGGCGATGAAACGGAGGGTCGCGGTGCGGCGGCAGCTGCGTCTGGTTCCTGCAGATTCTGTGTGGCAACGACTGCGGCGGGAACGCCGGCTTGCCCGCCGAAGGGCATAACCCGACCATCAACATAGACTGTGGCGTCCATGAGCCCCGCAAGTTGCTGGGTAGGGTCGCTGGTCTCAGCGAGTTTTTGGGCCGAGGCGCGCGGCAAGATGAATGCCAAGTTTTCGAACCGGTCGATTGTCATGACGGTCACCTTGCGAACGTGGTGGGACAATTCGATAAAGAGGGCATCCATCTCGGTTTCGTTCTTGACACGCCGAATTGTTGCATTGAGGATGGGTACGACGACATCCAAGTAAGTACGGCTGACGCGGTCCTTAGGGGACATTTCCGAAGCGTAGATGGCGGAGTAGTTTCCCCTCACCCGCAGGACGGTCTGCTTTCCAAACGTTGCAAATTCCACGGCGCCCCGATCGGCTGAGTCAAGTGCGCTTTTCCTAAGATCAAGCACCCTGGTTAGATAGAATTTCGAAGGGAAGCTGTGTGACGCGATTTCCGTGGTAGCCGCAGTCAAATCGTCGAGATACTTGCTCTGAAGAGCGCGCAGTTTTGGGTCTTTGATCTTAGCCGGAGCCAACACTTGAGCCTGCGACACTCCAGCAATGCCGCAAGCCAGCACGGCCGTCACGGCAAACAAATTCACGCTCATTACATAGGTGCTGAGAGTAATCATGGTGAGCGCTCAATTTGAGCCAGCCCGAGACGTTCCTAAGATTTGGTCGGGGCGCAGAGATTTGAACTCTGGACCTCCTGGTCCCGAACCAGGCGCTCTACCAGGCTGAGCCACGCCCCGAAGACCCTCATTATAGCATTCTGGTTCCACCAGCCAGCCAGATGCCGCTCGTGTTCTTATGGAAGCGTATGGAAAATCGCGTGATAGCACCGTTCACTCTGGAAGGAAAATCGGCGCTGGTTACCGGATCGGGACGCGGCATCGGGAGAGCCGTCGCACACAAGCTCGCCGCTTGCGGTGCATCGGTGATGCTCACTGACATCGACGAAGTTCCTCTTCGCGAGGCGGCTGCGGAGGCCGGAGAACGCGCACGCTGGCTGGGGGGCGATCTCACCGCGCCGGATTTCCCGCGACAACTCGTGGACGCCACGGTCGATGCCTTCGGTTCGCTGGACATCATCGTGAACAATGCCGGTTACGTCTGGGACAACGTCATCCAGAAGATGACGGACGAACAGTTCCAGGCCATGCTCAACATCCATCTGGTGGCTCCGTTCCGCGTTCTGCGCGCGGCTTCTCATTTTTTGCGCGAGGCCGCCAAGCGCGAAGCCGCTGAGGGCCGCCGCGTCATGCGCAAGGTAGTGAACATCACTTCGATCTCGGGCGTGGATGGCATCGCAGGACAAGCGGGCTATGGGGCGGGGAAGTCCGGTATCAATGGACTCACGAAAGTGCTCGCCAAAGAGTGGGGGCGATATCAAGTGAATGTGAACTCGGTAGGCTTCGGCTTGATCGACACGCGGCTGATCCAGCCCATCGACAAGAACGCACCGCCAACGATTGAGATGGCGGGACGCAGCATCCCTGTTGGCGCGCCTCCGGCGTTCCTGGAAGCGGTAAAGGCTACATGTCCCCTGGGCCGGCTCGGCACAGCGGAGGAAGCGGCGGGCGCGGTGCTGTTTTTCTGTTCACCGCTGTCAGACTATGTCTCAGGCGAAATACTAATCGTTAGCGGCGGGGCTCGCGGCTGACGAAGCGATTACCTTTAATAAAGAACCGGAGCGGAAGTTCCGCCGCCTTGCTGATCCCGATTCGCGGCGATACTCCGATCTCAAAAGGTTCCTGACGAGTTGCTGCGTGTAATGTGATCGGTCCTCTCGTCAGGTCGACGCCATAGTGTCGCAGCGTGATACCTAGGGCGCGAGTCAGCTTGCCTGGGCCATTGCCGGTCAGTGCGTTCTCAGCCGAGGACGGGACGGGCTCCGCTGCACGAATCAACACGCATCCTGCCACGCCTTCCGGCTCCGCCACGATGTTCAAACAGCAGTGCATTCCGTAGATCAGGTACACATAGGCGTGTCCGGGTGGCCCGAAGATGACGCGCGTGCGCGGAGTCGGACCGCGCGCCGAGTGCGCCGCCGCGTCGTCAATTCCCAAGTAGGCTTCGGTCTCGACGATGCGAGCGGACACGCCACCGTGCCGGATCACCTTGCCGAGCAGGTCGCGCGCCACTTGCACCGTGGGCCGCGCATAGAAAGCCAGGGAAAGTGGAGCATCGCGCATACTACACTAGTTAGTTTCGCATGCGACTATTTGCTGCCATCGATATCCCCGACGATTTGAAAGACGCGCTGCGCGCTTTTGTAAGCCGCTTGCGGCCGACGGCGAGGATCACTTGGAGCCCCGTTGGGAATCTGCACGTGACTACAAAATTTATCGGCAAGTGGCCGGCGGAGCGTCTGGACGAGATGAAGACAGCTTTGAATTCCGTGCCGGTTAGCGGCGCTATCGATATAGCGGTCAAAGGTATTGGCTGGTTCCCGAACCAGCGCCGGCCGCGAGTTTTCTGGGCAGGCGTCGAAGGGGGCGAGCCTCTGCGTGATTTGGCGCAAGCTACCGAGCAAGCCGTAGCCAAGTTAGGAATACCGATGGAAGAGCGAGCGTATTCGCCACATCTCACTCTGGCGCGGATTCGCGAAACTGTCTCGCTCGACCGTCTCCATGAGACTCTGCAAACGCTCCCCGCCAGTTGCGGGTTCGACTTCGGCTCATTTCGGGCGACGCATTTCTTTCTGTACCTTTCCGCTGGCGGCAAATATACGGAGCTCGCAGGATTTCCTCTGGAATAAGGTATGCTCGGACTTCTTGCCATTGTCATTGCTTACCTTCTGGGCGGAATTCCATTCGGATTTCTACTGGTGAAGCTCACGCGCGGGACGGATGTGCGGGAATCCGGTAGCGGTAATATCGGAGCCACCAACGTGCTGCGCACCAGCGGCCCCGCCATTGGAGTCGCGACTTTAGTGCTCGATATAGCGAAAGGCTTCGTCGCGGTCTGGCTGACGGCGTGGTTAACTGGCGATGCACCCGAGTGGACCAGTCTCGCGGCACTGGCGGTAATGGCAGGCCATGCCTATCCCGTTTTTCTCAAATTCCAGGGCGGCAAAGCGGTAGCGACATTCATCGGAGCCTTCGCCTATCTGACGCCTATTCCGCTGGCTGCGGTGCTGTTATTGTTCGTGGCCACCGTCGCGGTGACGCGCTACATCTCGGCCGGATCGATCCTGGCTGCAGCCACTTTTCCATTCGGTGTGTGGATGATCCTGCATCCGCCGATTCAAGTAGTCGCCGCCGCATTTATCGCGGGCGCCTTCGTCGTTTATCGCCATAAATCGAACTGGGCGCGTTTGCGCGCGGGCACGGAAAATGTGTTTTTGTGGGGCAGAAAGTGAACCTTTCCATACTCGGCGGAGGCAGTTGGGGGACGGCGCTCGCGATCGTTCTGGCCCCGCGCGTCCAACGCGTGCGCCTGTGGGTATTTGAGCCGGATTTGGCCGCGCGCATGAGCGCGTCGCGCGAAAACGATGTCTTCCTGCCGGGGCTTAGGCTGCCTGCCAACGTGGAGATTGTCTCCGAACTGGCTGCCGTGATTGAGGACGCCCCCATTCTTCTGGCGGCTGTGCCATCCCACTATGCGAGGGAGCTGTATCAGCGAGTGATCCCTTTTGCAAATTCCTCGACGATCTTCGTCAGCGCCACAAAAGGTCTTGAGACTGGCACCTTGCTGCGGATGTCTCAAGTGCTTTGCGAAGTCGCGCAATCGAAATTCGAGCCGCAGGTAGCAGTGCTTTCCGGACCCACTTTTGCCCGCGAAGTCGCTCGTGGTGAACCTACCGCGGTGGTGATTGCATCTGCCCACGCAGCGACCGCCGCTGCCGTTCAGAATGCATTCTCCGGCCCCAGCTTTCGTCTCTATACGAACAACGATCTGATCGGCGTGGAGGTGGGAGGAGCACTCAAGAACGTGATCGCCATCGCGGCTGGAGTAGTGCAGGGCTTGGGGCTGGGGAGCAACACGCAAGCTGCCTTAGTCACGCGTGGGCTGGCGGAAATCGCACGGCTGGCAGTCGCGTTGGGGGGGCAGCCGGCAACTCTAGCCGGCCTTGCCGGACTGGGTGATCTGGTTCTAACATGCGGCGGCGATCTAAGCCGGAACCGGCGCGTCGGGATAGAACTCGCGCGTGGGAAGTGTCTCGCTGAAATCACTGCTTCCACGCCTATGGTCGCAGAGGGCGTCGAAACCTGCGGTGCCGCTGTGGCATTGGGCGCGAAATACGGTGTGGATCTGCCGATTATCTGCCAGATGGACGCTGTCCTTCACCGCGGTAAAGCTGCACAGGAAGCTGTGCGTGACCTGATGGAGCGGTCGCTGAAGGGCGAATAGCTCCGGCCTTCGCGTTACGCGCCCTTCGCTTTTCTGACTTCGGCCGCCAACGCGGGAGCAACCTCAAACAAATCGCCCACGATTCCGTAATCCGCCACTTCAAAGATCGGTGCGTTCGGATCCTTGTTGATGGCCACGATTGTCTTCGCGCCTTTCATGCCTACCAAATGCTGAATCGCCCCCGAGATGCCCACCGCGATATACAGTTTCGGCGCGACCGTTTGTCCCGAACTGCCCACCTGCCGCTCCATGGGCAGCCATCCCGCGTCACAAATGGGCCGGGAGGCCGCCAACTCCGCCCCGAACGCGGCGGCCAAGTCCTCGATCACCGGGAGATTGGATTGCTCCCCGATGCCGCGTCCCACCGAGACGATGATTTCCGCCGCCGTCAGATCCACTGCGCGCGCTGCTTCGCGGAACGGGGCTTCGGGCTTTTGTCGGATCGCTGCGCCGTCGAGCGTCGGGGTGAAGTTTTCTACCGCTGCTGAGCCGCTCTCCAATGTGTCGGCTCGCCATGCTCCAGCCTGCAGCGACGCGAAGGCCGGACCCGCGCCACTCACGCGCACATCGCCATTGAGCTTGCCTTGGAAAAACTGGCGCACTAGAGTGAGCGCCCCGTTGTCCACACGCGCTGCGATCACATCGCTGACCAGTACTTGCGAAAACCGCGTAGCCAATTTGGGCGCAAAATCTCGTGTCTGATATGTGTGTGGGAAGAGAACTACGCTGGGCCGCGCTTTGCGAATCAGTTGTTCGATCGCGGCGGTGTATCCATCGGCAGTGTACAAGTTAAGCAGATCATGTTCCACCGCCCAAACTCTATCGAGTTTTTTAGTGGCGGCCTCGCTTGCCAGCGCGCCGATTCCCTTGCCCGCCACGGCCGCGTCGACTGGCACGCCGAGCGCCGCACCCAATTGTTGTCCCGCCGCCAGCGTCTCCCATGACATGCGATGCCACTGGCCGCCGTGGTGCTCGAGGATTACCAGAATGCTCATAAAACCCGCGCCTCGAACTTCAGCTTTTCGACCAACTGGGCCGCTGCGGTCTTCGGATCGCCGTCTAAAATCTGCGTCTGCTTGCTTTTCTGAGGCAGGTATACTTTCTCGACGCTTGCGACTGATGCTGCAGTCCCGCCGAGTTCGGCGGGCATTACTCGACGGATCTCTTTGGTCTTCGCTTTCTTGATGCCCATCAGCGTCGCGTAGCGCAGCTTATTCGATCCGCTCTGGATCGTCAGCACCGCCGGCAGTGGCATCTCGATATGTTGAAACCAGCCACTCTCCAACTCGCGCTTTACGCGAACGCTGGCCTCGCGCACTTCAGCCTGCATGATGATGGTCGAGTGAGGCACACCCAGTAACTCGGCCATCACGACGCCGGTTTGCCCGGAACCCAAGTCATCCGATTGCAAACCGGTCAAGATTAAATCCGGCGCCTCCGCCGAAGCGGCCGCAGCCAAGAGCTTCGCCACGCCCAAGGTGTCGAGTGAACCCAAATCGTCTGTTTCGATGTGAATCGCACGGTCGGCGCCTTTGGCCAGCGCTTCACGGATAGTCTGCGCCGCGCGTTCCGGGCCAGCGCATAGCACCACCACCTCACCCGTGTGCTTTTCCCGCAACTGCAAGGCTTCTTCCAGGGCGTAAGCATCCGGCTCGTTGATCTCGAAACTTAGATCCGCTTCGTCAATCCATTTCGCGGACGCAGCAAGATGCAATGGCGAGTCGCGCAATGGAACCTGCTTGATCGCGACAATGATTTTCATGAATTGGTTGACTACGACTCAGGTCTTTTGAAAATCAGGCAGCCGTTGGTGCCGCCGAAACCAAAGGAGTTCGACAGCGCGTAGTCGATCTTCATCGGCCGCGCGTGTTTAGGCACATAGTCGAGGTCGCATTCGGGATCCGGATGGTCCAGATTGACGGTGGGAGGCGCGATCTGATCCCGGATCGCCAGCACCGTGATTCCGGCTTCCAATCCTCCAGCGCCGCCTAGCAAGTGTCCCGTCATGGACTTCGTGGAACTCACCGCCAGCTTACGGGCGTGTTCGCCAAACACTCGCTTGATGGCCATCGTTTCAATCCGGTCGCCCACCGGCGTCGAGGTGCCGTGCGCGTTAATGTAGTCGATCTGCTGCGGTTGAATACCCGCGTCACGCAGGCAGTTGCGCATTACGCGGTAGGCTCCGTCACCGTCTTCCGATGGCGACGTAATGTGGTGCGCGTCGCCGGAGAGCCCATAGCCGGCCACCTCCGCCAGGATATGCGCGCCGCGTCGCTTAGCATGTTCGTATTCTTCAAGCACCAGTATTCCCGCGCCTTCGCCGACGATGAAGCCATCGCGGTCGTTATCCCAGGGGCGGCAGGCGTGGACCGGATCGTCATTGCGCTGCGAAAGAGCCCGCATGGCCGCGAAACCGCCGATTCCCATGGGCGTGATGGCCGCCTCCGTGCCGCCGCAGATCATCACGTCGGCATCGCCATATTGAATCATTCGGAAAGAATCGCCGATTGAATGGGCGCTGGTGGTGCAGGCGGTGGCGGAGGCCGAGTTCGGTCCCTTCGCGCCGGTGCGGATGGAAACATAGCCCGACGCCAGGTTGATGATGGTGGCCGGTATGAAAAACGGCGATATGCGCGATGGTCCTTTTTCGAGCAGGATCTTGTGTTCCCGCTCGATCACTTCGAACCCGCCAATCCCGCTGCCAATATAGACGCCAGTGCGCTCGGCCTCATCGTTGTTGGTGACCTTGAAGCCGGAGGCCTGGAACGCGAATTCGCTCGCCGCGATGGCGAACTGAATGAAGCGCCCCATTTTCTTAATTTCTTTCCTCTCGATGTAAAGCGACGGGTCGAAGTTTTTTACCTCACCCGCGATGCGGCAGTTGAAAAGGGCGGGATCGAAAGCGGTAATGGGAGCGATGCCGTTGTCGCCTCTTTTGATGGCTTCCCAGACCGGTTCCGTGCCAATTCCAACCGAAGTCAGTAATCCGACTCCAGTGACTACAACTCTGCGTGACAAATTGGGACTCCCCAAAAACGTCCGGTCTAATACTTTCCCGGCCTACTTCTTCTTGGACTCGATATAATCGACGGCGTTCTTGACGGTGGCAATCTTTTCCGCGTCCTCGTCGGGAATGTCTAGGTCGAACGCTTCCTCGAACGCCATCACCAGCTCGACGATATCGAGCGAATCGGCGCCCAGGTCATCGACAAAACTCGCGGTGGGATCGACTTGCGCTTCATCCACGCCGAGTTGCTCGACGATGATTTGTTTGACCTTCTGCTCTACGGACATGAAACCTCCACGTGTCTTTTGCCGCCGGGCGGCCGCGTTACCCAGCGTGCGTTGCACGTGGGACGCTCAAACTCATTGATTCTACCGAGCCGAGGGTGGAAATCGCAAGCGCTCCCGGCATTTACCCCAGGACTTCATTCTAGCCGCAAGCCGCATCTTGCTGAAAAAAGACCGCGTGGAGGCAGCCACCCGGCAGAGGAGAATGCCGTTTTGTTGAGATCGGCGGCCTATGCGGAAATGTTTAACCTAACAAGCCGCCGTGTCCCATGCATGCAACCTCCCAGCCGGAAACGCGGTAGCGGGCCAGCATAGGGGGCAGTATGAGATCGACGACGTTGGGTTTAGCGGAGCGGAAACAGCCCGGCGCTGAGACGATGGGGACCTCATCTTTGTAGCCCAGGAGGAGCAAATTACCCGGCTCCACCGGAGCGAGAAAACGCTCCAGCTGGCACCCGATGCGGGTCATGGCGCGGCCGATGACATCCTCCGGACCCGCTGGGGCTGTGGTGGAGCCCACCAACACCACCGTTGGCTTTGCCCTCAGCAGGTGTTGCAGGTTGCGCGCCGCAGCGTCTTCCTCTTCGGTGCACGACAAGATAAAGCTGGGCGCCGCGGCATAGCGTTCCAGTCGCTGGCGCAGAATGCTTTCAAACAACTGCCTCGCGCGGTCGCCGTGAACAGGATCCGAATATAGAACGCCTACCGTGGGACTTCGTACGGGTCTGGCCTGCAGAATGGGCCCGCGCTCCTTCACGATGCCAATCACTGCTTCCAATTGCGACTGAGCCACGGCGAAAGGCGCGCTCTTCACCGTGGCGATGCGCTGGCCGGTGCGGGCGAAACTGAAATTAGGAACGGTGGCGATGACCACACTTGCAATGCAGTTAATCTGCCGGAGCAATTCGTCGTCAACCAATACGCAGCAATCCTCGGTGGCGAACAGATTGGCCCGGCCTCCCGCCGCCAGCCGGATCTCGATACAGCCACATCCCATCTCCTGTGCCGCGTAGCTCACGGCTTCGTCCTCGCCGATTTCTCCGTCCTCGAGTTCGGTCACCCAAACCTGTCCCAAGCCCTCCATTTCAAGCAAGCGCACGTCTTCCTCATTCAAAACGTGCCCTTTGCCCAATAGTTTCCGGCCGCTTGGACGGAAGATCGTGCAGCACAATATCCTCCCGGCGGATTCGCGGACATCGACGGTTTGCGCTTTCATAGCCCTTCCTTCCGACGCCTTGGCCAATTTTCGACCGATTCCAAGGACGGGTATGCTGAAAATGTCGAGCGGCGCGAGTCTTGGTCTGCACGGGCTGAGACTCGCTAGATTATAGTGGCGAAATGATTAAAACAATCTCATAAAGATTTGCGGTCTTTTGAGTTTATTTAAGACGGCTTGACGCGTTAGTCGAGTGTGAAACGGGTTCCAACCGGTGACCCGGAAAGGAGCAGGTCCACGATATCCGGATGTGCTCCGGGCGCAATGAATACCTGTCTCACACCTTGTTCCAGTGCCTTGACGGCTGCTTCAATCTTGGCTTGCATGCCGCCCGTGGCCACGCCAGACGCGATCAGATCGCGTCCTTCGCCGGCAGTAAGCCGCTCGCAGGTTTTGCCATGCGCGTCGCGAACTCCATCAACATCGGTGAGGAAAATAAGGTGGTCTGCGGTGAAACCCCGGGCGCAAGCAACTGCCATTTGATCGCCATTAACATTGAATATAGAACCGCGGCTGTCTCCGGCGACGCATGCGACAACAGACAAATATCCTTCACTGACTAGCAATTCCAATAGCCGGCCATCGGACGCCACGGGCTTGCCCACGTGTCCAAGGGCTGGATCAAGCTGCACGGCATCCACCAGTCCGGCGCTCAAACCACTGAGGCCTACCGGCCGGGTGCCAGCCGCCCGGAAGGCCGATACCAACTGAGCGTTGACGCTGCCCGCAAAAACCTTGACCACCGCGTCGATCACTTCATCCGTTGTCACCCGCAGTCCATTGACGAAACGGCTCTCCACGCCAATGTCCGCTAGGAAACGGGTCATTTGTTTGCCGCCACCGTGGACTACGGCCACCTGCTCCCGCTGGGCCACGGCCGCGATCTCCCGCGCGAGCCGTTCCCGCGACTCTGCGGCGTCGAGCAACGTGCCGCCCAGTTTGATCAGCAGCTTCACGGGGCCGTCCTCACAGAAGTCCTGCAGTCTCAGGAAATCCCGCCAGCAGGTTCATGTTCTGTACAGCCTGTCCCGCCGCGCCTTTGACCAGATTATCGATGGCGGCGATCACCACCGCGCGACCGGTATTCGCGTCATAATGAACGCCTATATCGCAGAAATTCGTACGGGTGACTGCGCGCAGATCAGGCGCTTGGCCAGGCGCGTACAGGCGGACAAACGGCTCGTTCACGTAGGCTTTCTGGTAGATGGCTAGCAGATCTCCCGCCGAAGCCACGCCCTGTGCGCGAAAATAGATGGTTTCGAGGATTCCCCGGTCGATCGGCAGCAACTGCGCGGTGAAGCTCAGTTCGCCCTCTGCCAGTCCAGAGGTGCGAAGCACCTCCGGTACGTGCCGGTGATTTAGGACCGAATAAACCGAGTAATTATCCGTGACTTCACAGAAACTCGTCTTGAGTGAGGGCTTGCGGCCCGCGCCGCTAACTCCGGACTTGGCGTCGCAAACAATCCCGGCCTCGCGGACGACCACGCCCGCATCCACTAGCGGCTTGATGGCGAGATTGGCCGCAGTGGGATAACAGCCCGGGTTCGAGACCAGCCGTGCGCCGGGAATGTGTGCCCGGTAGAACTCAGGCAGCCCGTAGGCCGCCTCGGCGAGCAGCGCCGGCTGGTCATGCGACTCCTTATACCAGCGCCGGTAGTTTTCGACCGTGCCCAGCCTGTACGCACCGCTTAAATCGATGACTTTGACCCCGGCGTCGAGCAATGGCGGAGTTGCTTCCTGTGAAGCTTCGGGAGGCGTGGCCAGAAATACCACTTGCAATCCAGCGGCACGCACCGCGTCGCATGTGAACTGTTCACGGCGCGGACCAGGATGGCCCAAGGGGCGGGGCTGGTCCTCCGCATCGCGATGTTCCAGCAATACGGGCTCTGCGTTCGGATGCTTTTGGAGGATCCCAACCAGTTCCGCACCGCTGTACCCGCGGAAGCCCAAGATGCCAACAGGAATTCTCATTGATTAAATATACATCCCCATGAATAATTATACACTGCGATAATACTAAGAAGCCATGCCCGACCGCGTAGGTCTGTGCCTCGATTGTTCCAACGTCAAGATTGTCCGTTCGGATAGAGGCTCCGTGTTCTATTCTTGCAGACTCTCTTTCACGGATCCCCGCTTTCCAAAATATCCGGCCCTGCCTGTCTTAAGTTGTGGTGGGTTCACCCAAGTACCGTCGCCGGGACATTGACGTCAGTTGGCGGTGGGCCCGGCCCGGCGCCAGTCGCGCGGGAGGCTGACGCGTCCTTGACCCTGCGGAGGCTTTAGTTCCTTGATACGGAAGTTGATGTCATTCCCGCGTATGCCCACCAGCGCGTATCCGAAGAACCAGCCATCCTCATAGCGTTCCGTGCCGCGCAGATGTCCCCCGGAGCTCGCCATGGAAAGGTAGGTAACTCCCTCCAGGTGAACTTCTAACATTTGGTGTAAGTGACCTGCGATTACGTATTGCACGCCATACTTCTTCGCCAAGTCATGCAAGGCGAAGCCCGGATTTTGGAACATCGCTTCGATCAACCAGGATGGCCGGTGGGAAACGATGAACTTCACTGGCTGATTTTTGTGCGCCTCTAGATCCTTCCCCAGAAACGACAGTTCCTCCGCGGAGAGTTGCTCGGACCGGCTGTTATCTAAGATGGTGAAGTGTGCTCCCATATAGTCGAAGCCATAGTGCGGCAGGTGCCCCGCATGCTTCTGAAACAGGGCTTCCGACTGCGGTGACCAAATATCGTGATTTCCTGGGGCCAGAAACAACCGAAACCTCCGGTAAGGCGCCAGGATTTCGTCTAACTGATGCCATTCGACTTCCGCAATCGCGTCATTCGCTCCCTGGATTGAGTCGCCTGTCGTAACCACGAATTCTGGATCTTCGGCGGCCGCTTGCTGCCACACGCGTTCATAGACACCAGGTTGCGCTTCGCCGGTGCGGTCGCCCAATATTACGAACTGGAACGAATCTTTCTGTGCTGCAGCGCGGTTGCCAAGTAGCCACGCCCACAGCGCTAGCCCTATAACGGCGAATTTGAAGCTGGAAGGAATGCTCACGCCCCGGAACGCTTACGCACATCGATGTTCAGGCGCTTGATCTTCTGGTTGAGTGTCGAAAGCGGAATGCGCAGAGCTTCGGCGGCGGCAGTCTGGCTCCAGTCAGAAGCTTCCAGTTGCTCCACGATCTTGCGGCGCTCGAAGTCGGCGACGATCTCGAACAGCGACGCGTCCGCGGGCAGCCGTCCGCTCTCATCGCGCCGGA
The DNA here is from genome assembly GCA_964504905.1 of uncultured Bordetella sp. Classification (GTDB taxonomy): domain Bacteria; phylum Acidobacteriota; class Terriglobia; order Bryobacterales; family Bryobacteraceae; genus Palsa-187. The sequence continues at coordinate 12,646 of CAZDGT010000270.1, forward strand.
TGCGCAGGCCCTTCGATTCCAGAAGATGCTCCGGCAGCACGTCCACCGGGACCGGGGGTTGCGAAGCCAGGACGACGGCGCGTTCCACCACGTTCTCAAGTTCGCGAACGTTGCCGGGCCAAGCGTGGTCCATCAGGACCTGCATCGCCTCGGGTTCGAAGGTGAGCCGGGAGCGGCCGTTGTTGTCCAGCAGCTTGTCGTTCTCGCGGCAATATTTGGTGAAGAAATAGTCGACCAGCGCTGGAATATCTTCCTTGCGTTCGCGCAACGGGGGCAATGCCAGATTAATTACGTTGAGGCGGTAGTAGAGATCTTCGCGGAAGCGGCCTTCTTCGACGAGCTTCTTTAAGTCTGCGTTGGTCGCGGCTACGATGCGCACGTCCACGCGGATCGTTTCGGTGGAGCCAAGCGGCATAAACTCGCGTTCCTGAATCACGCGCAGCAGCTTGGTCTGGGTTTCGAGCGAGATGGTTCCGATCTCATCGAAGAAAATCGTGCCCCGGTTGGCGGTTTCAAAATAACCCTTGCGGGAAGCCACCGCACCGGTGAAGGCGCCCTTTACGTGGCCGAATAGCGCGGATTCCAGCAGGTCCGGCGGCACCGAACCGGAGTGCACCGGAACAAATGGATGCTCCGAACGCACCGAGTATGCGTGTATTGCATTAGCAATCAGTTCCTTGCCGGTTCCAGTTTCGCCCGTGATCAGAATCGTGGCTCTAGACGCCGCAACCTGGCCCACCAGGTCCAGGATCTTGAGCATGCGCTCGCTCTTTCCCACGATGTTGGGAAAACTGTAGCGCTGGCGCAGCGCGCGTTTAAGCTCAGTGTTTTCGCGCTCCAGACGGCGTTTCGAGATCATGCGATCGATCTCGATCAACAGTTTCTCGTTGTCCCAGGGCTTGGAGAAATAGTCGTTGGCGCCGCGCTTGAGAGCGGTGACGGCCACTTCCACCGAGCCATATGCCGTAATCAGAAAGATGGGAGTCTCGCGGTCGCGCACGCGAATCTCTTCCAGCACTTCCATGCCGCTCTTGTCGGGCATCATGAGGTCCAGCAGAACCAGATCGAAGGTGGACGTTTCCAGGCGCTTCAGGCCCTCGGCAGCATTACCCGCAAGTTCCACGCGATAGCCCTCGGAAGACAACAGTACTTCCAGGCTTTCGCGGATATCGGGCTCATCGTCGATCACAAGGATATGACCGTGCGTCATTTCCGGCGTCGAGACGTCCGGCGGGAGATCGGGAAGGATACTGGCCATTTACTGGATGATGTTGTTTGATTGTGCCACGGCTTCACTGGGTGAAGAAACCGCACTCACCGCAGACGTCGAAATCGCCTGTACCGTGACGGATTCAGGACGCGGCCGCACGATTCGCGGTTCCGGTTTGGCTTCGGCAGCCGGCTCCGGGAACGACAGATTGAAGCGCGTCCCGGCTCCGAGCTCGCTGGCGACTTCAATTTCTCCACCGTGTTCCTTGATGATGCCGTAGCTGACGGAGAGGCCCAGCCCGGTGCCTTTCTTGGCGGCCTTGGTGGTGAAAAATGGATCGAAAATGCGCGTGAGGTTTTCCGCCGCGATCCCGGCGCCGGAATCGGCGACCGTGACCCGTACGAAGCGATCCTGCGAGCGTGACGTCTTCACGGCCAGCGTGCCGCCATTTTCCATGGCATCGCGCGCGTTCAGAAACAGATTGAGAAATACTTGTTGCAGTTTGCCCGGGTTGCCTTTGATGCGCGGGAGCTTGTCATCTAGCGCCAGTTTGACCTCGATGTGCGCCTTACCAAGTTGGTGCTCCAGCAGATTCACGGTTTCGCTGATGACTTTGTTCAAGTCCATGGCCGCGAATTCCGTGGTGGATGTTCGCGAGAAATTCAGCAGCGAGTTGACAATCTCGCTGGCGCGGAAGGTTTGCTTGGCGATTTTTTCGAGCAGAGGCGCCTTCTCAGTGTCGCCCGAGATCTGTTTGGCGAGCATCTGGGCATAAGTGGAGATCACCGCCAGCGGCGTATTGACTTCATGCGCCACGCCAGCCGCCAACAATCCGATGGAGCTGAGCTTGTCCGCCTGCACCAGGCGCCGTTCGAGTTCCGCGCGATCCGTGATGTCCTCGAAGATAATCAAGCGGCCGATATGCGCTCCATCGCGCGAGATCAGAGGCGCCGCCGCGATGTTCAGCGTGACCGGATCATGGCCGGAGGCCCGCGAACGCAGCACGAACTTGTAAATGTTGTGAATGCTTCCCGCAGCGTGCACGGACAGCGCCTCGCACAAGTCTTCCGGCAGCAATTCGTTAAGCTTACGCCCCACTGCATCGCCGCGCGAGATACCGGTGAGTCTCTCAATTTGCGAATTCCAGCTGTCCACGCGATCGTCGAGATCGGCTGCCAGAATACCGACGTGGATAGACTCCACAATATTCTCCGAGAATTCCTTGAGCCGCTCGAACTCTTCCACCTTGCCTGCCAGGGAACGATAGAGCATCGCGTTGTCCACGGCGATGCCGACGTAACTCGAAATCGTCACCAGCAGTTCTACGTCGTCGCTCGAAAGAAAATCTCCGCTTTCCGTCCGGCTCACACCCAGGTAGCCGATGGTGCGTCCGCGGGCCGAGCACGGCAGATAATACGTCAGCTCCAGCTCCGCGATGGAGCGGCGCACTCCCGCCGGCCATTCGTGCGAAACCACGTCGAGC